>NZ_JAUBSH010000028.1:57705-65831 GCF_036704705.1 Microcoleus sp. K1-B1
GAACAGGCTTTCGGGCCTGTTCCACAACAGATAAATTTTCTGCTTGTGGGGAGTAGGGGTTGGGCATCTTGCCCGCCGATAAGAGGTTAGAACCAGTCCAATAAGTTACATTAAAGTTACTTGCAGTTATATCTAAAATTCTTATGCTCGGTAATTTTCAACAAAGCAACCTGCGGATTGAGCTTGAAGCTTCCGAAACAGCGATTAGAGACAGCTTGTTGCGTCCGAGTCAATTGCAGCAGTGGCTGTGGCCGCAGCAGTTGTCTAGCGGTTTGCCGGAAGAATTTGCTCGAGGTTTGACCTTTACAAGTTGGCTGGGCCCCGTGGCAGTTCAGCATCACGTTGATATTGTTGAGCACAATTGTCTGCGGCTGTTATTGAGTCAGGGAATTGACGGATTTCACGAGTGGTATTGGGGCGATGGTTGGGTGCAGTCTCGGTTGGAGGGAGTGTCGCTGCTGCCGCTGAATTTGGGACAAACAGCTAGTTTACTCCGGCTGCGGGAGTTTGTAGCCGGGAAGGGTAAGCGGAAGTAGATAAATGACTCTCCAAAATCATGAGAACAAAGTCTGGTAGTCTTGCATAGCAACGAAAAATTCTTAATCCTTTTAGGGATAAAGAAGCGTTGTAATGTTGAATAAAATACCACAAAGCTCCCACAGGATTGGAGAGCTTTTTAGATTAGGAAAGACTCTTTCTTACAACAATAGCGAGATATCCTGTACATCAGGGAGTTCTTGCATCTTTCGATCTCAGAAGTTTTGCCCGTATCTTTCCCGACAGATTTGTGTCGCTGGCGAGGCAAAACTTTTTTATATGCGACCCAAAAATCTGTATAATAGACGGCACATTGTCTGTAAACTCCTGGGAGGGAATCCCAAAAACCTTTAGCACCCATTTCAACTCGACTTCCTATATACACCCCTAGAATTTCTTTGGTTAAGGCATCCATTGCCAGCTATTTCCACTGCTTGTTAGCCTTAGTGCTTACAAGCGACTACATTTCATCACCTTAGATCGTTAGCTTGCCTGGATTTTTTGACTTTACTTGAACTTTCCGGGGGACTGATGCTAATTGTTGAAAAACACATAGTATTGGAACCAGCGGGGGCACCCTCGTGACTTTTACAATCGCGACTCAAGATATTTTTTCTAATAAAAGCCGATCGCTCAATTATTTGGTTTCTTCTCCAATCGGTTGATGTCTCTGGTTGTGAAAAAACTACCTGTGACAATCTCTATATTCAAAATTTTGCTTAGCGCTGGGGGTGGGACAATTTTTAACGATGTTTGGATAACAGAAACGGTGACAATTCATGGAGTTGAGAATTAACAAGGCTTAGGTACGTCGCATAATAACTTCTTACCCTTACTATGCCAGACCACCTGAAAGCCACTTCGCTGCCGAAAAACTAAGAGTGTGTTATAAAAACATAATTTGTTCCTTTCTAAAGCGCTATTCTCGACACAACGAACCCGGTGTGTTTTGACTTCGCGTTAATTTTTACAAAAAAAATAAATATGCTGTCCATTCCAGGCATTGCCGTCCAGAAGCTGCTTTACGAAAGTGCTAACTCTCTGGTTTACCGGGCCCTTCGGGAAGCGGATCGCCAACCGCTCATCCTCAAACTGCTCAAAGAGAGCTACCCGACACCTCAAGAATTGCTACGCTACCGCACCGAATACCGCATCACCCGAGAGCTGAAAGAGGCGGGAGTCGTGCAAGTTTATGACTTGCAAAAATACCAAAACAGCCTCGTGATTTTTGTGGAGGACTTTGGCGGGGAATCCTTGAAAATATGGATGCAGCAGCGAAAGTTTAGCCTCAAGGAATTTCTGCAAATTGCGATCGCTGCCACTGAAACTTTAGGGCAAATTCACAGCGCCAATATCATCCATAAAGATATTAACCCTTCTAATATAGTATTCAATCCAGCGACCGGACAGCTCAAAATAATCGACTTTGGCATTTCCACTCAGCTAACGCGAGAAATGCCAACCCTGAAAAATCCCAACGTTTTAGAAGGAACCCTCGCTTACATCTCGCCGGAACAAACTGGTAGGATGAATCGCTCAATCGATTACCGCACTGACTTTTACTCCCTCGGCGTCACCTTCTACGAATTGCTGACAGGAAAACTGCCTTTTGAGACAGAAGATGCTTTAGAGCTAGTTCACTGCCACATTGCCAGACAGCCAGTTCCACCGCACGAAATCGAGCCAGAAATTCCCCTAATTGTCTCGCAAATTGTCAGCAAGCTGATGGCCAAAAATGCGGAAAATCGCTATCAAACTGCATTGGGTCTTAAGCAAGACTTAGAAATCTGTCTGGTTCAATTACAAGAAACCGATAGCATAGAAGAATTTGACTTGGGAACGCTGGATCTTACAGACCATTTCCTAATTCCCGAAAAGTTATACGGCAGAGAAACCGAAGTTGATAATTTATTAAAAGCTTTTGAAAGAGTTCGTAATGCTAGTGCCGAAATGATGCTGGTGGCTGGCTTTTCTGGGATTGGTAAAACCGCAGTAGTGAACGAAGTTCACAAGCCGATCGCCCGACAGCGTGGCTATTTTATCAAAGGCAAATACGACCAATTTCAACGCAATATTCCCTTTAGTGCATTTGTGCAAGCATTTCGGGAATTGATGGGACAATTATTATCAGAAAGTGACGCTCAGTTACACAGATGGAAAACCCTGATTCTCACCGCAGTAGGCGAGAGTGGGCAAGTCTTGATTGACGTAATTCCTGAATTAGAACACATCATTGGCGCTCAACCTCCTGCACTAGAATTGTCGGGGAGTGCCGCCCAAAATCGCTTCAATCTGCTGATGCAGAAATTTGTGCAAGTATTTACCCAAGCAGAACATCCCTTAGTGATGTTTCTGGACGATTTGCAGTGGGCAGATTCGGCATCGCTGAAATTGCTACAACTGTTGATGGAAGATACCGGGCATCTTTTGGTATTGGGTGCTTATCGGGATAATGAGGTATCACCGGCTCATCCGTTTATGTTGACTGTGGATGAGATTGTGAAGTCTGGGGCAGTGGTGAATACTATTACCTTGCAACCGTTGAGTTTAGCAGATCTCAATCAGTTGGTAGCAGATACGCTGATTTGCGATTTATCTTTTGCTCAACCTTTGACAGAATTGGTTTATCAAAAAACCCAAGGTAATCCTTTTTTCTCGACTCAATTCCTCAAGGCGTTGCATGAAGATGGTCAAATTATTTTTAACCCCCCTCAATCCCCTCTTAGCAAGGGGGGCAGTCAAGGGGGGTGGCAATGCGATATTAATCAAGTTAAATTTGCCGACGCCTCGGATGTGGTGGAGTTTATGGCGGCGCAATTGCAGAAGTTGCCTGCCGAAACTCAGGATGTTCTAAAACAGGCGGCTTGCATTGGGGCGCAGTTTGATTTAGAGACATTGGCAATAGTCAGCGAAGAATTACCAGAACAAACGGCATCAGCGCTGTGGAAAGCCTTGCAAGAAGGACTCATTTTAGTAATTTCCGAAGGCTATAACTTCATTCAAGCAGATACTCAATCCTCTACAGAGTCTGTTACTAATCCCACTTATAAGTTCCTGCACGATCGCGTCCAGCAAGCGGCTTATTCATTGATTCCTGACGATCAAAAACAAGCCACTCATTTGAAAATCGGACAGTTACTCCTACAAAGTTCTTCTGAGAGAGAAATCGAAGAAAAAATCTTTGATATTGTGGGGCATTTAAATCAAGGAATTGAGTTAATCAATCAATTAAGTGAACGCTCCGCCTTAGCCCAACTCAACTTAGAAGCTGGACGTAAGGCTAGAAATTCTACCGCCTACGCTGCAGCAAATATTTATCTACAAACGGGAATTGAGCTACTGACAGTCAACTGCTGGCAAACTCAATATGAATTGACACTAAATCTATATGTTGCTGCTGCTGAAATTGCCTATTTGAATGGTGACTTTGATGGTATGGAACAGATGGCTGCACTGGTTTTGCAAGAAGCCCAAACAATTTTAGATCGAGTTAAAATTTACGAAATTCAAATTGCCGCTCAGACAGCCCAGAGCAAGGTTTTAGAAACGATCGCAGTAGCAAGAGAGGCACTCTTACAATTGGGGATTGAGCTTCCTGCCGAACCTGATGAAGCCAAGATTGGCAAAGCGCTACAAGCCCTTGCGGCTCAACTAAGCGGCAGAAAGATTGAGGAATTGGTTCACCTACCTGTGATGACAAATCCACAGACTCAGGCAGCTATGCAACTGTCTGGTATGTTGTTTCCACCCATTTTTCAGGGAATGCCCGGTTTACTGCCCTTGCTGAGCTCAACGATGGTGAGTTTATCGCTCTCTTTTGGGAATGCACCCGCATCGACGGTGGGTTATGCGATGCACGGGATGGTTTTCTGTGCCTTTTTCCAAGAGGTGGAAACGGGCTATGGCTTTGGGCAATTGGCACTTTCATTGCTGGATAGGTTGAATGTACCCGAATTCAAGTCCACAGTTCTACTTTTGTTTGGTGGCTGGATTCAGCATCGCCAAGAATCTCTTTTGGCAACGATACCGACGCTGAAAGAGGGCTATAGGTTTGGTATGGAAACCGGCGACTTTGTAGACGCTGGCTACAACATATATATTTGTTTTTATACTCATTTATTCGCTGGTGTAGAACTAGACACTTGGGAACCAGAAATAGCAAGTTATAGGGCGGTAATGGCGCAGTTGAAACAATATTCTGCGCGGGTTTATTTGGATATGATTCAGCAGACGGTGCAAAACTTGAGGGAAACCCATACTCGGCCGGATTTGTTAATAGGCTCTGCCTACGATGAAACGGTGATGATTCCCAAGCACTATCAGGATAATGAATTTACGGCGATCGCCTGTGCCTGCATCTTCAAACTGCTGCTTGCTTACTGCTATGGCAATTACACGGCTGCCCTAGACCACATTACCCAAGTCAAACAGTATTTGATGGGAGTATCTGGATCGGCTTTTGTTCCCATTTTTCATTTTTATGCAGCCCTGACGCACCTGGCACTTTTTCCCGCACAGCCAGCAATTGAGCAAACTGAAATTATTGCCTTAGTGGAAACCCATCAAAGCACGCTGCAACAGTGGGCGCAAAATGCTCCGATGAATTATCTGCATAAATGGTATTTAGTGGAAGCAGAACGGCAACGGGTGTTGGGCAATAAAGCCGAGGCGATTGAAATGTACGATCGCGCGATTTCTGGAGCAAAAGAAAACAAATATGTTAATGACGAAGCCCTGGCCAACGAACTAGCAGCCAAATTCTACTCCGAATGGGGCAAAACAAAAGTTGCTCAATCCTACATATTTGAGGCGTATTATTGTTATGTAGAATGGGGAGCCACTGCTAAGGTAACGGATTTAGAAACGCGATATCCCCAATTATTCGCGGTAAATCAACCGGGAAGGAAAAACACTCAAACTACCGTAGCAATGACAACGACTGGTTCGGGGAATCACCTAGATATTGCCGCAGTTATGAAGGCTTCTCAGGCGATTTCTGGAGAAATTATGCTCGATAAGCTACTGTCTAGCTTGATGAAGATTTTGATGGAAAATGCAGGGGCGCAACGAGGTTATCTGATTTTGTTAAGCCAGGGACAACTGTTCATTGAAGCTGAAGGGAAAATCGATGACGAACTCGTCACCGTGTTGCAGTCAATCCCCGTTGAAACCTGTCAAGAACTTTCCTCCGCAATTGTCAATTATGTGAGTCGCACTCAAGAAAGCGTGGTACTAGATGATGCTGCGCGATCGGGACAATTTACTAAGGACGCCCACATCCGAAAGCATCAGCCCAAATCAATTTTATGTGTACCGCTGATTAACCAATCTCAAGTCATTAGTATTGTTTACTTAGAAAATAATCTGACAGCGGGAGCTTTTACCCCTGAAAGAGTGGAACTATTAAAAGTGTTATCTGGACAAGCGGCTATCTCAATTCAAAATTCTAAGCTTTATACAGAAGTACGCAAAAATGAAAGTAGGCTAGCTCAACTCAACAAAGCTTACGAGCGATTTATTCCCCATCAATTCCTCCAGTTTTTAGAGAAATCAAGCATCATTGATGTGGAATTGGGCGACCAAGTGCAGTTAGAAATGTCGGTGTTATTTTCCGACATTCGCGACTTCACCACGCTTTCGGAAACTATGACGCCGGAGGATAATTTCAAATTTATAAATTCTTATCTCAGTCGCATGGAACCTGTCATTAATGAAAATAAGGGATTTATCGACAAATATATTGGCGATGCGATTATGGCGCTATTTAGCGGTGAGGCGGATAATGCGGTGAAAGCGGGAATTGCTATGCTGCACCGTCTCGCTGAATACAATGAATACTGCGCTAACGCTGGCTGTGCGCCGATTCAGATTGGGATTGGGATTAATACGGGTTCTTTGATGCTGGGAACTGTGGGAGGACCAAATCGCATGGACGGGACGGTAATCAGCGATGCGGTGAATTTAGCTTCTCGTGTAGAAAGTTTGACGAAAAATTATGGGGTGGCGCTATTAATTACCCAGCCAACTTATACGCGCCTGAAAAATCCATCCCAGTACGCAATTCGCACTCTCGATACGGTAAAAGTCAAGGGAAAATCCGAAGCTGTGACGATTTATGAGGTGTTTGATGCAGATCCGCCAGAAATTAAACAGGCCAAGTTAGCTACGCTGGAATTGTTTGCAGAAGCTAGGGCACTTTACTCGGGAGGGAAGTTATTTGAAGCGGCGCGGCTTTTTGAAGAGTGTTGGCGTCACAATCCGGGCGATCGCGTTGCTAAAATTTACTGGGAACGCTGTGAGTCTGCATTGTTGACTCGCACAAAAATCAAAGACAGGCTACACAATTTACATTAAGCGGTTGCTATACCTGAAAATCACAGCAAAAGTTCGATCGACTGCTGAGACACCCTACAAACTAGGCGATCGCGATCGGGTAGGTATGTGGTTGCGCTTTAGCGCTAAAGCGCCACAACATACGAAGTCTAAAAAGTTACTGCCTGAACTATACTGCTGGCAGTGACTCCTTTCAAGACAGCTAAATATTCCCCTGTTACCTGATACTGAATTATAGTATCGCTAACAAAAGCACCGGTTCCTTGAAAAATATTTAACTGGTTAAAAGAAAGGGGGCTAATTAAATCAATTTTGTCTTGATTTAGGGTGAAATCATTAATGACATCGGCGGCGGCTAAGTCTGTTCCACCAGTATCGATCGCGATCGCAAACACATCAAAACCCAATCCGCCGGTGAGAGTGTCGGCCCCCATTTCTCCAAATAAGTAGTCATTACCCCCGTCGCCAAACAATATATCGTCGCCATCGCCTCCGTAAATGCGATCGTTTTCCTTACCTCCGTAAATCAAGTCAATACCGCCGTCACCCTGAATAAATTCACTTCCTTGGCCGCCAAAAATAATGTCATTGCCATCACCCCCCCTAATACCGTCATCCCCTTTTTGTCCGTAAAGCAAGTCATCTCCTGCTTTACCATGAAGATAATCATTGCCGGGGCGTGCGTGGATAATGTCGTTTAATGCCGATCCTGTGATGCGATCGTCGGAGTCTGTCAAACCGATTACTGACTTTTGGGACAAGGTTTTGACATCGCCTAAGTTATCGTTATCGCTGATATTGACTGTGAGAGGGGCGACGAGATTATTATACAATGTGTCATTGCTGGTAGTGGCGTGGCTAATTGGGCTGACGCGATCGTCCTCAACAACCGCATCGTCAACCGCAGTCACCGTTACCGTTTGAGCGACATTCCAATTGGCGGGAGTAAAAGTAAGGGCAGGTAGGCTGACAGTAACTTGAGTTTCAGGGGTAATGGCGACGGTGACATTAGCAGTTGGCTGAGTATTTAATCGCACTTTGTATATATCGCTGCCCAAGCTTTCGAGTACCTCGGTACTGCCAAGTGGTTCAATGAAAATGACAGCGGGAGTACCTGGAGTTGGCGTCGGAGTTGGAGTTGTTGTCGGAGTTGGAGTTGGCGTCGGAGTTGGAGTTGTTGTCGGAGTTGGAGTTGTTGTCGGAGTTGGAGTTGTTGTCGGAGTTGGAGTTGTTGTCGGAGTTGGAGTTGTTGTCGG
>NZ_JAUBSH010000028.1:65931-71404 GCF_036704705.1 Microcoleus sp. K1-B1
AGTTGGAGTTGGAGTTGTTGTCGGTGTTGTTGTCGGAGTCGGTGTTGTTGTCGGAGTTGGAGTTGGAGTTGTTGTCGGAGTTGGAGTTGGAGTTGGCGTCGGAGTTGGAGTTGGCGTTGGCGTCGGAGTTGGAGTTGGCGTTGGCGTTGGAGTTGGAGTTGGAGTCGGAGTTGGAGTTGGAGTTGGAGTCGGAGTTGGAGTTGGAGTTGGAGTTGGAGTCGGAGTTGGAGTTGGCGTGGCAATGTTAACAGTAAAACTGCCTAAATTGCTACCTACAACTTGATTGCCAAAAGTATCTTTTACTTGCGATGCTTGCAAATTAACAGCATAACTGCCATTATCTGTATCATCCCAACTTCCTCCAGGCGGAGTCAGCGAATAAGTTGCCGTGCGAGGTGTGCCATTACTATTAGTATCGGCGCTGACAAATGTAGCGGAAATTGCACCACCTGACCAGTTTACTACCAGGTCAGAATTATCTAAACTGCTAACATCAACTCCACTACTATCAGTGAAAGTAACTGTCAATGTCTGACTTGTGCCGCCCGCTGTAGTAATGTTAGAAATTGTACCCAAGCTAGCAGTAGGGGCGGTAAAATCAGCAGTACGAACCAGTTGAGTTGCAGCGGTATTGTTATTACTGGCAGTATCAGTAGCTGTTGCGGCAGGTACATCAACTGTGACGGGGCCATCAGCATTCGGTGTGACTGTAAAATTATAAGTCGTGCCGCTACCTGTAAAACCGCTAACCGTACCGTTAGTAACATTAACGCCACTAGAACTAAATCCTGTCACATTTTCACTGAAAGTGGCTGTGACTAAAAATGGTGTATTTATTGTTGTTGCTGAAGTTGATGTTAAGGCAACAGTTGGCGGTGTAATATCAGCAGTACGAGTCAGTTGAGTTGCTGCGGTATTGTTATTACTCGCTGTATCCGTAGCTGTTGCCGCAAGTACATCAACGGTGACATTACCATCAGCATTTGGTGTGACATCAAAGGTATAGGTTTTGGCATCAATTGTGACAAAGTTACTGACAGTCGCATTGGCTACGGTGATATCAGTATTATCAAAGCCGGTGACATTTTCGCTGAATGTTGCTATGACGCTAAATACTGCGTTGACTGTGGTTGCTGGTGCAGATGTTAAGGCAACTGTGGGTACAATTGTGTCTACAATTATGGCTCTGCTATCCGCTAAAGATTGTCCCGTAGGAATAGTTAAAGTTGCATCATTTCCAGCAGTATCTTTTAAGTTTGCACCAGTCGCTAAAGTTATACTATTTGAATTAAGGTCGGTGCTATTTTGTCCGGTTGCTGGAGTATAAGTCGCGAAAGCAGATGTGCCCGTAAAAGGTGCAATAGTCACTGTGCCGCCTGTGTCTAAGGCGACACTCATCTCACCGCCTGCTAAGGTGACGGCTTCGCTGAAGTTGACGGTAACGTTGATGTTGCCAGTTGTGTTGTAACTGCCGTCAGTGGTGGTAGAGGTGACGCTGGCAATGGTGGGTGCAAGGGTATCAATAACTATGGCTTTACTACCACCGAGAGAGCTAACTGAGGGGGTAGTGGGGAGGGTTAAGAAAGCGTCAAATGCTGTACCAACAGTTTCTTTAATGGTGCCGCCGTTGAGGGTGAGGGCGGTGGTGGCGAGGTATTCTAAGTCACCGGATGTGTCTCCGGCTTGCACTACATAGTTGAAGGTGAGTACGGTACCGCCGCTACCGCTGGCATAGGTGGCAAAGCGGTCAGTTGTGCCTGTTTCTAGTTGCAGTTGGGGTGTGCCACCTGTGGTATCTACGTTGACAGCAGCATCGAAGGTGACGGTGATGGCGATGGTATCACCTGCTTTGTAGCTGCCGTCAGCGGTGGTTGCGGTGACAGCGGTAACTTTGGGGGTGGTGTTGAGCAAGATGGAGGCGTTGTTGCTGTTGCTGTTGGCCACAGCTAAATCAGGTTTCCCGTCGCCGTTGATGTCGCCAATGCTGACGGAGATGGGGGTAGTGCCCGTAGCCAAGTCTAATTTGGGGGCAAAAGTGGGGGTGGTGGCTCCGGTGGGGGTGGTGTTGAGCAGGATCGAGACGGTGTTGCTATTTCTGTTGGCCACAGCTAAGTCAGGTTTCCCGTCGCCGTTGATGTCGCCAATGCTGATAGAGTATGGGCGAGTGCCAGTAGGGAAGTCAAATTTGGGGGCAAAAGTCGGGGTAGTGGCTCCGGTGGCGGTGATGTTGAGCAGGATTGAGGTGGTGTTGCTGACCGAGTTCGCCGTTGCTAAATCAGGTTTGCCGTCGCCGTTGATGTCGCCGATGCTGATGGATTGTGGGTAACTATTAGGGATAGGGAAGGGGACTTGGGTGGCAAAAGTGGGGGTGGCGGCGTTGGTGGGGGTGGTGTTGAGGAGGATGGAGGCGGTGTTGCTGTTGAAGTTCGCCACAGCTAAATCTGGTCTCTCGTCGCCGTTGATGTCGCCGATGCTGACGGATCTGGGGTTAGTGCCAGTAGAGAAGTCAACTTTGGGGGCAAAAGTGGGGGTGGCGGCGTTGGTGGCGGTGGTGTTGAGCAGGATGGAGGCGCTGCCGCTGCTAGTGTTCGCCACAGCTAAGTCTGGTCTCTCGTCGCCGTTGAAGTCGCCGATGCTGACCTCTCTGGGATAACTGCCAACAGGGAAGGGGACTTGGGTGGCGAAAGTGGGGGTGGTGGCGCCGGTGGGGGTGGTGTTGAGCAGGATCGAGGCGCTGCCGCTGCTGTTATCGTTCGTCACAGCTAAGTCTGGTTTCCCGTCGCCGTTGAAGTCGCCGATGCTGAGGTCGCTGGGCAGAGCGCCACTAGCGAAGGTGACTTGGGTGGCGAAAGTGGGGGTGGCGGCGTTGGTGGCGGTGGTGTTGAGCAGAATGGAGGCGGTGTTGCTGTTGAAGTTCGCCACAGCTAAGTCTAGTCTCTCGTCGCCGTTGAAGTCGCCGATGCTGACCGAGTAGGGGGCACTGCCAGTAGGGAAGGCAACTTGGGGGGCGAAGCCCAGTACGCCCCTGTAGGTTTTGAGGGTGTTGGCGTTAAATGGTATTGGTGTATCTATACGGCCTGTTTGTACTTCCAGTTCCCAGTCTCCGCCCAGTGCGGCATTGCCGGTAAGGTTGGCGGAGGCGGCGATGTCGGCACTCGTTAATTCACTGAGGCGTTGGAGGAATTGGTTGGGTTTTGTAGGCTTAACACCAGTCGGTTTAACACCAGTCCCGCCGGGGGTTTTAACCCCCGTCTGATAGGGAAAGTCCTCGATCGAGGACTGAATAAATGAATTGTCTTGATTGTCTTGAGTCGATTTCAACCGACTTAAGCTATGAGACAGGGGTTTTAACCCCTGGCGGATGTGGGAGATGTCGGGGCTGTCAATTTTCACCGATACATCGGCGGCGACATTACACCCATAAAGCAGAATATCTGCACTATTTGTTAATGCTTTGCACCACTGTTTTAGTTGAGGGGCGAAGCTTTCTATATTGCTGTTGTTGAGTGTATTTGCACCGAGATGTACTGCACCTGGACTGCCATGAGAGATGATGTGAATTGCTTCTATATTTTGTTCAATTGCTAGCCTTTCGGTGATTTGCTCAATCCCATCCCGCGTTTCATTTAGGATAATTACTTGAGCATTTGGGGAAACACCGCTAATTAAACTATGGTAATCTTCAACATTTGAGTCAATAAAAACTAGAGTTGAAACAAGTTTTGGCTGTATCATTATGCAACCTCTTTACTTTTTAAGCTTTATAGGTATCACTCAAAGAGAACTTATGCAATCACTAGCATCTGATTGCGCGCTACGCCTAAAGTCCTTACGATTGCTTTGTTCCTCGCAATGACATTACCAAGGACTTCCAATCATCGTAAAGCCCGACCAATAATAAGGATGGGAGAGATTTTCATTAGTCAGTTTAGCTAATTCTGGCGGCAATTCTAACTCCTTATTTGAGTTTGACAAAATTAAACGACCCTTTTGAATGCGAACTTGACCTTTGAGCATGGCGATTTGAGCCTGCCGCAAAGCTTCAGCTTTAATCGGCGCGACTTTTAACCGATCGTAAAATTCAGCCATTAACCCTAAAGTACCTTCATCGCTGACGTTCCAAAGGGTCGCTAAAACTGACTTCACTCCTGCTTGCACAGCTAACCCCGCAAAACCTAATTCGGTGCCATCATCACCCACAGCAGTTTTGCAAGCGCTCAACACCAATAACTCAACTTTAGGTGGCTGATTCCACCCTAGTTCGCGCACGCGATCGAGTGTTAACCTGCTATCTGATAACTGAATGTAAGAATTGCTCGGTGCTCCTGGCTTAAAGTATCCGTGAGTGGCCAGGTGAATAATCCGATAGGGTCTGTCTTTGCGCTGTGACCTAAGATTGTTGAGAGTAAAGGTTTGGTTGAGGAAGGATTCGCCTTTCCATTCGGAGGCAATAGCGTTAAGTTCTGCAGGCACTGCTAGCAAGGGTGGGTTATTAGTAAATTGTGAGGCTCCCATTGCTAAAACTTCAGCATTTTTAACACTTGCATAGCTAGTATCGGTTAAGTTGACGCTGGGAATGAGTCCGATGCTGTACTTTTCTACTACAAATTGAGAACCGTCATGGAGGGCGGCTAAGGGGAGCAATCGCAACCCCGCATCCATACTAAAAACTAGCGTATCGATGCCCTGAGCTTTCAAATCAGCTTCCAAGGGAGCAATTATCCACTGGTAAAGTTGTTGGGATGCTGGCAAATAGCTCTCAGTATTTATGTTTCTGAGATTAAGGAGTTCATCCCTCAAATTGGCGACGACTTGCATCAAAGTTTCGCGCCGGGCGGCGGGGATGGCTTTATGAATGGGGAGGCCAGTAGGGGGGACGATGATCAGGTCTAATTGTTCAGGGCGGGAGAAGGCGTAGATAATAGCTGGTTTTTTACCAGTTTGGCTGGCGATCAGTCTCATTCTTTGCTGTATGGCGGTAAAAGATTGCAAGTCCCGCCTGATTTCCTGGTTGACGTATGACCCTACTTGTTCGCTATAGAAGATATCGATAAAGAAACTGGCTTGTGGGATATCGCCTTTATCGATCAGTCGTGTGATATCGCTAAGGCTAACTATATTTAGAGGCGATGCCGTTTGGACAACTTCGCTTGCCCAATCGGATCTGTAGTTAAAAAGAGATTCAATTCTATTAATGCTATTGAGCTTGGCCGATTGAGAGAGTGCATTGGTAATTGAAATATCGGGTGTAGGTGTTGGAGATATTGGTGTAGGTGTTGGAGATATTGGTGTAGGTGTTGGAGATATTGGTGTAGGTATTGGAGATATTGGTGTAGGTGTTGGAGATATTGGTCTAGGTGTTGGAGATATTGGTCTAGGTGTTGGAGATATTGGTCTAGGTGTTGGAGATATTGGTGTAGGTGTTGGAGATATTGGTGTAGGTGTTGGAGATATTGGTGTAGGTGTTGGAGAT
>NZ_JAUBSH010000028.1:71504-74982 GCF_036704705.1 Microcoleus sp. K1-B1
TAGGTGTTGGAGATATTGGTGTAGGTGTTGGAGATATTGGTGTAGGTGTTGGAGATATTGGTGTAGGTGTTGGAGATGGCACCGAAGTAATGAGAGTAATATTGCCCTGAGTGTAAATGCTGGGTGGCACCGGCACCGGGAACTGCGGCGAAATAGTCTCAGAACCTGATGTAATCGCTCCCGTCGTCCCATTCGTTGTCGCATCGCCGACAATAAAAGGTGTAGTCGTGCTCCCCGCGTGGCGAAGAGTAATCGCGCCGCCACCCGTGCCATTAGCGCTGGAAATGCTCACATTTACACCGCTACTATCTGTAAAAGTGCCGCTGACTGTGAGAAGATTGCCAGCCGTGAGGTCAATACTGCCGCCAGTAGACTGAAGAGTGCCTGTAACGGCGATGTCGCTGGCAGCTTTGAGAGTAATATTACCCCCAGAAGTGGCGATCGCATCCAGCGCAATGTCCCCTGCTGACTCCAAAATCACAGGCCCGCCTGCAGTCGAAATCGCTCCCACTCCGATGCTATTGCCCGAAGCAACACCCGGTGAAGCAAAAAATGTCTCCCCTGCGGTGACATTCGGCGGCAGATTCGCAGCATTCGCCAAAGTCGAAACGCCCGATCGCAGAATTAAAGCTGCACTACCTGAAAGCACCGCCGCATCTGGATCTGGCGAACCTGACAAAGTAGTATCTGGGCCAGTGATACTAATATCTCCCGCCGCGATCGCGCCTTTTGCTTCTACCTTAAGTGAGGTTCCAGTATAATCCCCAAATCTCACATCTCCCTCGGAGCTAATAATCGGGTCGAACAAACTCACAAAACTGCCGCCGTTGCCAGCCAATGTGAGAATACTTACATTACCTCCCGCAGCGAAGTGAGCATCACCCGAAACAGTGCCATTGCTCAATAATGTGATATCCCCTGCGGATTGGAATGCAGGGTTAGGGTAATTTAGCGCGAAGATATCAATATTTTGATTACCTTGTATAGTAAGATTGCCACCTGCGATCGCCCTAAAAGGATAACTTCCATCCCTCACCCGCACCGTATCTCCTGCCAACAGATACAAATTGTTCTGAGTAAGTAGCTGGCTTTCTACCAAAGTGAGATTACGTGCTGCTGAGAGTGTAGCATTCTGAATGTTAACAGTAGAACTAGCGATCGCCACATCTCCGCTTTCCACCCTCAAACCCCCCGTCAAAACCACTTCTCCTGCACTGTTAATCGAGATACCAGTAGCAGAGTTCCCCCCTGCGCCCGCAAGCAATTGCGGAAGAGACAAAGGCAGAGATAATTGCCCATTCTGTGCCAACAATTCCCCGTCAACAACCCCAATTTCTAAACTTAATAAATGTCCTTTTTGACTAATCCGAATAGCATTTTTACCGGGAACAGCAGCGACAATAATATTACCTTGGGGAGCATTAATGGAACCATTGCTGACGACAGTGCCGCCAATTAAAGTTATACTTTGTCCCGGCAAAACAGCTAAATTACTTGCATTGAGGATACTTCCCGGTTGGCTGAGATTAAAGTAAAAAGTGTTTGGAGTTCCTATCAGCGTACTGTAGTCGTTCGCTCCAGCCACATTGAACAAACCGGAATCAAAACCTATGTTAGTAGCAGTAGTAGCTGTAAAAGCAGCCGGAAGATTCAAGCTAGCATTAGGGCCAAAGATCATGCCCGAAGGATTTATTAAAAACAGGTTGGAATTGCCGCCACTTACTTGAATTAAACCATTAATAATAGAAGGATTGCCGCCTACTACCCGACCTAGAATGTTGCGAATAGCGGGATTAGAGATAAAATTAGCAATCTGCCCTTCGCTAAGCCCAAACTGTTGAAAACTGTGGAAAAGATTGGCTCCATCTCTAGAAGTTTGGCCACCTGTGATATTCAAGCGATCGCCGTCGGGTGTGACAGTAGTGCCAGTGCGATCGGGTGCGGGAACAATGGGTTGTGCTTGTAGCACCCCTGTACTGACAATAGTGGCTGCGATCGCTAGCATTGCAGCACCCTGTATAGAAAAGAAGGCTAGTTTCATTAGCTTTGAGCTGGCAGAGCACGTATCTGACAATTATAATTTTAAGGTATTGACTGCTCAGTGCGGTCAACTGCGACACTGACTTAGCGATTTAAGAACCTCGTCACCATCAGGGCGGTTGCTATACCTGAAACCCACATTCTGCACCCTCCACTGTCACGATCGGTTTTTACTTATTTTTAGCCAGCAATAAAGCTATAATTTATAGTTTTATACCGTACATTGACTGAGAAAAAACGTTTTAAAGCCATAATTTATTATTTTAAAAATAGAGTTTTATGCGTAATTATGCTGTGTCACACCCCAGGCTGCGTAATGTGAGCTGAAAATCAAAGCAAAAGTGCGATCGACTGTTGGTGTACCCTACAAATTAGGCGATCGCGATCGGGTCGACCACAAAGTATTTGCAGGCTGCTACCCAAAAAACTCAACATTTGTTAACAAATCCCCTTTTGTCCTTTCTAACGCGCTATTCTATACACAAAGCTGGTGCGTTTTGACTTAGCGTTAATTTTTAGAAAAAAAATCAATATGCTCTCGATTCCAGGCGTTACCGTTGTGACACTTCTCTATGAAAGCGCCAACTCTGTGGTTTACCGGGCGATTCGGGAAGCAGATAACCAACCAATCATCCTCAAACTTCTCAAAGAGAGCTACCCCACACCTCAAGAATTGGTGCGCTACCGCACCGAATACCGCATCACCCGAGAGTTGAAAGAGGCTGGAGTCGTGCAGGTTTATGACTTGCAAAAATACCAAAACAGCCTCGTGATGTTTATGGAGGACTTTGGGGGGGAATCCTTGACAATTTGGATGCAGGAGCGAAAGTTTAGCCTCAAGGAGTTTCTGCAAATTGCTATCAAAACCACTAAAATTTTAGGACAAATTCACACAGCAAACATCATCCACAAAGATATTAACCCTTCTAATATTGTTTACAACCCCCAAACGAAACAATTAAAAATTATCGACTTTGGCATTTCCACTCAGCTAACGCGAGAAATGCCAACCCTGAAAAATCCCAACGTTTTAGAAGGAACCCTCGCTTACATCTCGCCGGAACAAACTGGTAGGATGAATCGCACTCTCGACTACCGTACTGACTTTTACTCTCTCGGCGTCACATTCTACGAATTGCTGACAGGAAAATTGCCTTTTGAGACAAAAGATGCTTTAGAGATAGTTCACTGCCACATTGCTAGACAGCCAGTTCCTCCGCACGAAATCGAGCCAGAAATTCCCCTAATTGTCTCGCAAATTGTCAGCAAGCTGATGGCGAAAAATGCCGAAAACCGCTATCAAAGTTCCTTGGGAATCAAGCAGGATTTAGAAACTTGTCTTTTTCAATTACAAGCAACAGGTAAGTAGTTAAGCAAAATTAATTACATAATTATCTCCAAATTCTTTAAGAATTCTTTCGACAGATGAAACAAGAGA
>NZ_JAUBSH010000029.1:0-73493 GCF_036704705.1 Microcoleus sp. K1-B1
AATAGATAGTCTAGATGGAAGCTCATAACGGTAAATGTATTAGTAGGTACATTTTACACCATAAACTCAGGAGAGCCGTTGTTCTTTTAAGAAAATGCGTCAATTCTGCAATGAAAACGCTAGCTAAATGGTCTGTGGGCGACTATCACCGCATGATTGAAGCAGGGATTTTACGCGATCGCCGTGTGGAGTTGCTAGCCGGTGAAGTTTGCCAGATGAGTCCAGAAACCCCAATTCATTACAACACAACCAAACGAGGTACTAAATACCTCGAAGAACTACTCGCAGGTAAAGCTGATGTCCGCTTCAACGGGCCGATTACGCTATCAGACTCTGAACCAGAACCAGATATTGCGATCGTGCGATTGCCGGAGTCTGCTTACAACGATCGTCATCCGGAACCTCAAGATATCTTTTGGATTGTAGAGGTTGCTCAAACTAGCTTGAAGAAGGATTTAGAGTTGAAAGCTGCCATTTATGCATCGGCCGAAATTCAAGAATATTGGGTTTTAAATTTATCTGCTAAGCAAATGATCGTGTTTCGCTATCGTCAGAATGGCGAGTACGCTACAAAGCAAAAGATCGAGGCCGGAACGGTTATAAGTAGGTGTGCAGAATTAATTACACAATATTTCTACTGAAACCCTTGCCTAGCAAGGAGTCTTTATGTAATTAATTTTGTGTGGTTACTTACCGCTGGCATTTCCCGACATTCGCGTATCCGTTGAGAGACTTTTCGGGTGATTGGGATCGATCGCCACAAATTTATACAAAAATAGTTGAGTTTTCAGAACAGTTGTGTTATAGTAGCCTAGATGCGGGAGTATAGCTCAGTTGGTTAGAGCAGGTGACTCTTAATCTCAAGGTCGAAGGTTCAAGTCCTTCTACTCCCATCCCAAATAACATACTACTCACAAGGCTTTGAGACTTTAAACTGTCTCTAGTATGTAGTTTTTTGCCCATTTGGCGCTCAGGATCGCAGTCAACGGCTGTAGCGGTTGGATTACTGTGAGTGTTTGCGTGGTCGGATTTTTAATGTCAATCGACCCGCCCGATCGATAAAAGTGCGATCGCCCAAGCTATTTTTAAACTGAATAACCACAGGAAATGGTGATTAGCTATGATGGCCAATCTCTCGGCGCGCTGCTATGCGGGCGATCGCGATTTAACTGCGATCGCCCATTTAATCAATACTTGCGAAGAAGTCGATCGGCTCGATGAAGGCACTTCCATCTCGGAACTACAACAAGAATTTAACCAACCGTCCCTAGATGTAGCCCGCGATATCCGCCTTTGGGAAGATGCGGAGGGAAAATTAATCGGTTTTGCTCAGTTGTCGGTTTCTGAGCCTGGGGAAGTAATTGACGGTTGGCTGTGGTTTCGCGTTCACCCCGACGCGCGCGGAGGTGATGTGGAAGCAGCCGCGATCGCCTGGGGTGAAGTGCGGATGCGCGAGGTGTCTGCGATGCGGGGCGGGCGCGTGAAGCTGCGAACCTACGCGCGCGCTGAGGATTGCGATCGCATTTCTGTGCTGGCTAGTTGCGGTTTTAAGGCTGATCGCTATTTTTGCCGAATGGCGCGATCGCTCTCTGAACCGATCCCAGAACCGCATTTCCCCGAAGGTTTCGCCCTGCGTCAGTTCCCCGGCGAACAGGATGCGGCAGGTTGGGTAGAAATGTTCAACCAGTCGTTTATCGATCACTGGAATCATCACGATTTAACGGTGGATAAATTTAAGCACGAGTTAGCTAAACCCGATTACAGAAATGATTTAGACTTGATTGCTGTTGCTGATGACGGCACATTTGTCAGTTTTTGTTACTGCGAGATTAGTGTGCAAGAGTGCGATCGTACCGGGCGCAATGAAGGCTGGATTGCTTGTCTCGGCACTCGGCGCGGCTTCCGCAAAATGGGATTGGGACGAGCGATGTTGCTCGCTGGTTTGCATCGACTGAAAGCTGCCGGTGTCGCTACTGCTATTCTCGGCGTCGATGCTGAAAATTCATCAGGTGCGATGGGACTTTACGAGTCTGCTGGGTTCCACAATATTCGCAACAGCATTTCCTATGTTAAGGATGTTTAATCGATATTTTTTGGTGAAACAACCCGGTTTCTGGCTACCCGTGCCTAAGTCCTATCTAATTATGGGCGGGCAGGATGCCCAACCCCTACTCCCCACAATCAAATTCATTCTTTGTGGAACAGGCATCTTGCCTGCTCCTGACAATAGTGCGAGATATCCGATCTAAAAAAACTTTTGCTACCCCCTTGACACCTCTGTAGTATGTATGTAGTATATAAATATGGAAAGCGCAGGACAAGCAAAAACCTGTATTTTTCGTGCAAATTCTGAACCTTGACAACTAAATATTGCTCAAAATTTCAACGAACATCAATTTGAAAGTCTTGTAACATAGACTCGATGGTCATGTTGTTACTTTATACGAGACTGTTCGGTTACAAACTGACTCGGCGCGAGTCAGATGTTGTACGAAATCAGTCTAATTTCAACGAATTTCATGCGGATTCAGAACAGACAAGTTCAGCCAGATTTCAATCAACCAAAAAGGCTGAGGAAATCCGCAAAATCAAACAAGCTTATCATTTAGAACGGCGCTTCTTTCAGTAAAGATTATCAGATTTCGTGAATCTTTACCGATACTGGCAATTTGCTAAGTCTCACAAAAAGCCAAAGTCGAGAGCAGATAAGCTACTAATCCAAAATCCAAAATTGCTCTAGGAGGTATCGGTAATGGTTCACATTCGTTTTGAAGGACGTTCCTACGATCTGGCCGAAGACCAACTGGGTATCGCGGCAGGAATGAGCGACAAGGCTATTAAGGAACGTCTGGCAAATCATTTTGATGTCAAGGGCGATCGCTTCGAGTCTTACGTGCTCGATCGCCGTCCCAGCGGCGATTTAATTGTTCGCCCAGAAGCCGTTTACGGCTAGAAATTCACTTAAAGCACGTATTAGGCAGCGCACCCCAACAAAAGAAGCTTACAAACTGGATACGTTCGACTTAAAATCGAATTGTAGGTTCAATTCCTACTTGCCGCGAGGCTAAAGCTTCTCTGACTTGTGCGCTGCCTTTTATAGCTGAATTTTTTATATCTATCCGGCGCTTAAAAGTTCCACTTCGCGCCCCAACAAAGGAAGCCTACATACTAGCTCTTGATTGGGCATTTCTCTGAAAATAGAAGTCGTAGGTTCTACTCCTGCGTATGAACAACGGCTTTCTTAACTTGCGTGGAGTGACTTTTAATGCTATAAACAGCAAAAATAATTGAGCAATTTAGAATAATCACAAGTCAAAAATTTCTAGTTTAGAGATTATAAAAATTTTGTTCCGCACCCTAACGAGTGAAGCGAATACACACATTTTAATCGATTGGTCGCAGGTTCAAATCCTGCCAGCCCCGTTTAAGGGGCTGTAGCTCAGGGGTAGAGCGATCGGACAGTCAAAACGCTTTGCTAACTTGTGCGGAACATCTCATATTTATAAATATTAGATATAAAAGTGGTGAGGAGAATTAAATTATGAAAAATACAACTCTAATTTACCGATCGCCCAAGGAGATAGACAGTCTGATTCATGCCTTCCAAGAAGGCAGCTTGCCGCGAAGTCAATGGACGCACGAAGCACATTTAACGGTTGCTCTGTGGTATCTGTTGTATGACTCGGAGCAAGAAGCAATCAATGCGATTCGCAATGGGATTCAACGTTACAACTCGGTTCAAGGAATTGAAACCACACAAAACAGCGGGTATCACGAAACGCTAACACTGTTTTGGGTGCGAACTATTCGCCGGTATCTCGCCGATGAAAGCCAAAATCAATCGATCGTACATCTGGCTAACGGTTTGATTAAACAATATGCCGATCGCACTTTACCATTTCGCTACTACACCCAGGATCGCCTGATGTCATGGGAAGCCAGAAATAGCTGGATGGAACCCGATTTGAAGTCACTCGACTCCGAAATAGTCCGCCAGGGATTGAAATCCCTATCTAATAGCTAAAGTCCTCTAAAGAGGACTAAAAATATTTGTTTTTGTTGGTTTTTAATCACAAAAAATACATTTGTAAACACGCATTTCAGTCCTCTTAAGAGGACTTAAGCTTTGAGCCAGGGATTTCAATCCCTGGCGGACTAAGGCGCAAGGTGCAAAATATTAGGTGACACCAATGAATATGAATACAGCAGAACGCGATTTGCGTTTGGAAATGCTCAACAGTCTGCTCACAACTCCGCACCGTCAATTAGAAAAAGTAGCAGAAATTCACAAGTTAATTATCGAATTAGACCCCATTTTTTACGGTCATTTAGCAGTGTGGTATCAGCGTCACGGCGACGTGCGCGATCACAAGGAAGTTTTTGCCGGAAACTTGCTAACTTCGGCGCTGACGGAACACCGAGATGCCGGTTTTATGATGCTGCAAGAGTTCCCTCCCTACGAGGTTTCGCGGATTGTGGACTTTATGAAGCGGCACCAGAATAAGGTGCCCCGCAGCGCGCGCACTGCTGTCACTCGCTATCTGAAATCGCGGGAAAAGAATCCGCAGTTTTTCGATCGCGCCGCCATCCGCAACCGGAAGGCGATGAAGCATTTGTACGCAACGCTGCACGTCAAGCCGAGCGATCGCGCTAACGCTATCCTGTTTAAAGACAAGCCGCCGGAAGACTCTCTGGCATTCGTTTTGAAGCAGTTGGCGAAGGCCGCGACACCTGCGGAACAGGCGAATTTGATTGTTGAGTACAAGATTCCGTATACGATCGCAGTTGGTGCGATCAGACAGCTAACGCCAACAGTTTTGGCCGCGCTGATTAACTCGATGTCGCCGCAGGAAGTCATCAACAATTTGAAATCGATTCAGTCGCGCGGCGCGATGGATCACCCGGAAGTCAAGCAGTTGATTGACTCGAAGCTGGATGAAGCGGCAAAGTGCGATCGGGTTTCTGCTTACAAAGCGAGTGTTGCGGGCGCGGGCGCGAACTTCGACGCAGCAACGGCGGCGAAGCTGGAAGCGGTGACAAACGAACAGGTGAAGAAGCGCGGCAAGATTGCGAAAGCAACTGGTTTGTTGATTGACAAGTCTGGTTCGATGGAAAGTGCGATCGAAGTCGGGAAGCGTCTCGCTGCTTTGATTTCCGGCATTTCCGACGCTGCACTGTTCGTTTATGCCTTTGACACGATGCCGTATCCAGTGCAAGCAAACGGCAGCGAATTGACAGACTGGGAACGCGCTTTCAAGCACATTCGCAGTGGCGGCGGCACAAGTTGCGGTTGCGCGGTGGAAGCAATGCGAATTAAAAAGCAGGTTGTCGAGCAATTCATTCTGGTGACAGATGAAGGCGAAAACGCTGCACCTTATTTTGCAGATGCTTATCAGAATTACTGCCGCAGTTTGGGGGTAAATCCTGATGTTGTGATTGTGCGAGTTGGTTCTTGGTGCCAATATGTCCAGAAGCAATTGAAGGACAAACAAGTATCGGTGGAAACCTTTACGTTTGCCGGGGATTATTACTCGTTGCCGAATTTAGTGCCGATGTTGAGTCGTCCTTCGCGGCTGGAATTGTTGATGGAAATTCTCGACACGTCGCTACCTGTGAGGGATGACAAGTGATATAATTGGGCATGGCTCGTCAGTTAAGCTGGCGGGCAATGCTCACTTTATGGAATAGCTACTGTGCCATACCTGAAAGCAAAACATCTATCAACCCAAGGTAAAAGGTTTAATGAGAGGGTAAAAACTGCTAATCGCAAGTTAATTTATATTGGTGGTGAAATCAGGTTTCAATCCGAGATGGATTTAGAAGATTATATAGATGAGAAATTTGATGAAATATTTCCCTCGCTAATTAAAATCAAAAGACAGCATACTGTAAAAATGCAGCGATGCGATTTATTGTGCTGTACCAAATCCGAAAAGCAGCCGATAATTATTGAGTTGAAAAATGAAGAAGATCGAGGATTAGTTTCCCAGCTCACTCGGTATCGTAAAGCTATTATCACCAACAAATGCTTTGAGGATAAAATTGACTATTCATTACCAGTGAAAATGATAGCAATCGCACCTAGTTTTCACGCTGATAATTACACAGACAAAGAAGCTTCAAAATTTGAAGAAGATTTTTGTTTTTGGGAATTTGCTGTACAAAATCACCATAATTCAGGTCAATTTAAACTATTAAGTCAAATTTATGAAATTTCTTACCCTGTATTTGGGTTGCCAGAAATCTCTCATAATTTAGATCTTAGCAGTTTACCTGCTTTTACTCGCAATTTTGTAGGTAGGCTCCCACCAGACTATCATACAGATTTTCTTAAGTTGCGAACTTTGCTTTTGTCTCAGCCAAAAGTAAAAGAAATGGTTAGTACCACTTACAGAAAAATATTGTATGGAACAGGGGATGGAGTGAATCACAAAAAAGTGGCAGAAATAACTAACACTACTAACGGAATCGTTTTATTTCTTTGGTTGCCAACAGCCGTTAATAAAAATACCAAAACACCGATAACTCGATTTGGATTTGTTTTGAAAAAAGTAGTCAACCCTTTTTCTCCAAATTCTTCTATAGAATGGGTTGTTTGTACCAAAGATACTATCAACTTAAAAGAGCAACCTCAACCTAATACATATTCAGGCATGACTAGGCATGGAATGTTAAAATGGTGTAAACCTAATATGTACTTGACGCAAGCTGCACTAGGTTATAATCATAATACTTTTTTCTTACTTTTGTATCTCCTTAAAGGAATTACTCCACCTATTGATAGCACTACTAGGGAATGGTGGGAAATTTACCAAAAGGAGACAGACTTTAATTTAGGATGGTTCATAGATTTAGCTATCAAAACCTGGAATTATCGTGTCAAGTAGAACTTTTATATACGCAGACATTCAGCAGCAAACGAAAAAAAACCCGCCATCCTTCAGGTGTTAGCATTGTAAATTATTCTCTAATTTGAGCAATAATTTCTTGTAATTCTGGATTAGCGATGGATGAGACTAACTGGGAATCCGCACCAGCCAAAGCAGCGCGTAACTTTTCCGAAGTCAGTGCAGGATATTTCTCTAACACTTGCTGTTGTGTCCATCCCGCAGCAAAGATCCCTAGCAAAAATTCTACAGATAATCGAGTTTCTGGTGCTGCTGGTTGATTTGTTGAAGCTTTCGGGTTTGGATGAAGGAGGTTTCGCCAGTCCATTGTTTTACTTAAACGATTGGGGAAGATTCCGCCGATTATACTGCATTTGGACACAGTAGAAACACGGGCATCGTTGACTGACTTTGTAACAGTGCCACCGTAGGTCATACCATTTTAGATTTTAGATTTTAGATTTTAGATTGGGAATCACTGATGAATTAAGGGTTTGAAGCTTGGCTAGAGTCGCATTTTTTGGGAACTGGTGTCATTTCGCGATTTTGCGATTAAATTGTTATTACGATCGCAGTACAGCACTTTCTTATAGACTAGAGTAATGGGGTAGCGACGGGGCGAGATCCCTTTTTCGTTTTGTCCGTTTCAATACCAAACCGCCTTAGCGTTAGCTTTCGCGATCCGAAGGAAAGCCCTCCCCTACGGGGGCTACGCCAACGAAGAGGATCGCACTAAATCTCAATCCACTGTCTAACGAACTGTGCAACCCACAATACAACTACTTTAACTTCTTAAAACTATGGGAAAAAAGTCGAAAGCCAAAAAATCCCAGGTCAAAAAATCCAGTTTGCTCTGCCAGCGACTCCAAGAAGCTCTCGATCGAGGCAGCAAAGTTTGGATTAAAACAAATAATAGCAGTTTCGGTGGCATCCCGATTAATTTGTTCGGGGAGTTTGCGGAACTTTTGGTGATAGTTCCCCCTAACGAACAGGCGGAAAATATCGATGCTTACGGACAAGTTACGTGGCTGATTCGACTCTCTGATATTATTGCACTTGCTTACCCTACTGAATACTGGTCTAAAGATAGATTAGAAAGTTTGCTGCCACCTGATGCAGTTACTTCCGAAGTAGGAGATTAACTACGTAGGGGTATGAATTGCGTACCCTAATTTTAGCTTAGTTGTATTTGGTATGGTGTGCATTGCACACCATACATTTACTATTTTTTAAGCTGTTTTAGCAGCCAACATATACACCTGTTCCAGCGATTTTTATCAGTTTAATTAGTTGTTGCAAGCAGAAAGCTGCACTTTACAACTGCCGCCCTCTAGTTCGCTGCAACCGGCGAGAGCTTGAGCTTCTGCTGCGGCTTTATCGTCGCCCCAGCCCGCACCGGCTCCTCCTTTGCCTACTGCGATCGCTCCACAATTATTACTATTAGATGTCAGCGCTTCGCAGTCGTTCGCACCTCCGCTTTGTTCATTGCAGACGGCTACTGCTGCGTTTAGTGCTTCTTGCTCTGTAGCATGATCCCAACTAATACCAGTGGCGTCAGAAGTCGGAGAATAAGCAGTAGCTCCATAGCTGTCCTGAGCTTTAGCAACCTGGACTGAGCCAAAAAGAGGGAGTGTCAAAGCTGTGACTACAACCCACTTAGAAAAAAGCTTTTGCAGCATATTTACTTAAGATATTTACAAGGTTAAGTTGCGAGGTTCGCTCAATATTAGATTAGGAGATTTATTTCTGTCAATAGTGTTGAGGAATCTTTATATTTTCTTAAATTAAAAGTGTCTTCGGTAACAAAAAGTAAGATGATGGAGGTCAATTCAGTGGCAGATATCCGCAAAATCCTCAGCCAACTCGCTGCCCAAGAAGGGCAGCTACTCGATACCCAATTCCTGGCTCCCTGCGTGCGCGGGGGAAGCGTGCGGATAAGAGTTAGCTCAATGCTTTATACTTTTCAACCGCAGCCGCGCAAATTTGAAGGATGGGCTATTTTTAGGCCGATTAATGAGAAAATTGCTGCGGTAATTGAGGAGCCGAGTTTGCCGCAAGTGACCGAGTATTTGCAACTGCTCGTATCCGTTCGCTTGCACTTGGCTTACGTGCTGCAAGGGCAAACGTGGCTGGCTTATCCTGTTAACGAATCTGATGCTAAACAGCGCACGGGTGTTGCGAAACCAGTACCAGTGCATTTAGTAACAGAAGGTTCGCAGTTTGAGCCGATTGTTGCGCGCTGGGACGGTCATTGTTTGTGGTTTGAAGAGATTGACAGGCGCGCCGATCCGCTGCCGTCAGAGGAATTGAAAGCAGCTTTGAAAAAGGTGATTTTGCCTCAAGAAGTTCGCTTTAAAGGGATGACGCCGGAAATGCGAACAGTTTACGAATTGGTGTCCCGAAATATTAAAGATTTCGATCCGAAAGTGCGGGAAGAAAAGCGCTTGCAGCGGGCGTTAAAAATGGGCGGCGGTGAATTGCGGGATTTTTTCGATCGCGAAAATTATTGGTTGGTTGAATGGACTAGCGGAACAGGAGAACATCACACTTCTGCGATCGCCAAAAATGACTTGACAGTTATGAGTGCGGGGATTTGTCTCAGCGGATTGGACAAAGACTTCGACTTGCAATCATTGGTTGGAGTCGTCGAAAATCGATAATGGGAATGGGGAATTGGGAATGGGGCATGGGGCATCAAGGAATATCTAATAGTTAGTTGTCAGTTGTCAGTTGTTAGTTGTTAGTTGTTAGTTGAGCCTGGTTTTTATAATGAAAAATAATCAAGAAATAACCAATGCCCAATGCCCAATGCCCATGAGTATATTTTTTCACGAACAACTTTACAGAAGTGCCGCCGTGATGTCGCAGATCAAAAATTTCCCGGTAACGGTTTGCGGGGCGGGCGCTTTGGGTGCGAATATTACAGAAAGTCTGGCGCGATCGGGCTTTTGTCAGTTAAAAGTCATCGATCGCGATCGCATCGAGGAACGCAACCTTTCCACTCAACCCTATTATCGATCGGACATCGGCGCATTCAAAGCCAAAATTCTCGCCAACCACCTCTACCGCGCTTTGGGAGTCAGCATTGACGCGCACTCAAAAGAATTGACACCCGCAAATGCCGATCGGCTGCTAGCCAAAAGCGCCACAGTCATCGATACTTTTGATAACAGTGTCGGGCGACAAGCAGTCAAGGATTACTGTGCGAGTGCCTCCCTTCCCTGCGTGCACGTCGGATTAGCTGCCGATTACTCGGAAATAATTTGGAACCAACACTATCGGGTTCCTTCAGCGGTGAATGATGACGTTTGCGATTACCCGCTGGCGCGAAACTTGGTAATGCTGACAGTTGCAGTTGCCTGCGAAGTAATTGTTACCTTTGCTGCTACCAAACAGCAACAAAATTTAACTTGCACGATCGGAGATTTTGCAGTAAAGCCACTTATATTGTAGAATGTCGGTTGACTGTTGCCAGAAACCCGGTGAATCGAGATTGGATACCCCCATCCCAGAAACCCGGTTTCTCACTCTCAAACAATCGTCAAACTTGCAAAAAACGCTTGAGAAAATTAACAGGGAAAGTATGGCGGGAACACAGACTTTTTATTATTTACTAGCAATTCTCGGTCTATTAGTTCTGACGGGCACAAGTAGAGCCAACTATGCAGCGAGCTCCGCAGTTTGCCACACTGATGATTGCCATCGACCAGTAGTAAGACACCATAAAAGGATTTTAAAATGTGGCTCGAAAGGGCACGATGTGAAGAAACTGCAAAAGTTGTTGAACGCGCGGGGCTTGTCCGCACACCCGATCGTAATTGATGGCGTTTTCGGCCCGACAACCGAAGATGCAGTTAAAAGATTTCAGCGGCAAGCTCATATTCCTGTAGACGGAGTTGTGGGAGGCAAAACTTGGGACAGACTGTTTGCTAGTTTGTAACTTTAAGCACCGGACAACAAAGGTTCCTAAGTCAGTCGATTTTAGATTTTAGATTTTAGATTTTAGATTTACTCGATAACAGATGAATCTGGAAGCTTAAACTCTGTAATCTAATTTTTTTTCTCGACCCTCGATAGCGTCGGAAAGCAAGTACCTGTGTTTGGGTGGAGTCATCTTTGGTAATAATTAATCCTTGGGATTTGTAGTTGCACATCAAGTAGATTTTGTGCAACTACAGATACCTAAATAGCCATCAATAATCAATGGCTAACTAGATTGGTAATGAATGAAATTTTAGATTTTTGGTTTGGTCGATCGCACTCTCCTGAGTTTGGCAAAGTCCACAAGAAATGGTTTGAAAAAGATGCGGATTTTGATGCCCAAGTGCGATCGGGCTTTCTGCAGCAATACGAACTAGCCGCCTCCGGTCAACTCGACTCATGGCAAGATTCCCCCGACAACTGCCTAGCATTAATTATACTGCTCGATCAATTTCCGCGCAATATGTTTCGCGGAACGCCCCAAGCATTCGCCACAGACAGCAAAGCTTTAGCCACCGCCGAATACGCTGTTAATCATAACTTCGATCGCGAATTGCTAACTGTACAAAAATTGTTTATTTATCTCCCTTTTCAACACAGCGAAAACTTAGAAAACCAGCAAAAATCAGTCGAACTATTTCGCCAACTCAGCGGCGAACCTGACAGCGATTCACTCATTGAATACGCGATGCAGCATTTGGAAATAATCCAGCGTTTTGGGAGATTTCCCCACCGCAATCAAATTCTCGGACGCGAAACAACCCCCGAAGAAGCGGAGTTTCTCAAACAACCTGGTTCGGGATTTTAACGCGCGATCGCACAATCTCGATCGTTTTGATATATTGGAGGCTTGTAGAGGCAGTTTTAGGCCGCAATCAGAACCAACAGCAGACAATCTCTCTACAAAATCCGCCCCAACCCAGCGCATCTCAAATTGAATCCTGAAATTAGAAAAGAAGATAAATTCTTGATTCAACAAAAAGTATACGGGGGTGAAGAATTTATCCATCGCCCAATCGTCAGCGGCGATACTGCACCCGATAAATCCGGTTGTTCGCTTCCTCAGTAAACAGCAAACTCCCATCAGGTAAAACCAGCAAACCAACCGGCCTCCCCCAAGTTTTCGGGCCAGACGGATCTGTGAGAAAACCAGTCAGAAAATCCTCATAATAACCTTGAGGGCGTCCGTTCGCCGCATTAAAAGGTACAAACACGATTTTATAACCAGTTCCAGCGTTCCGGTTCCAACTGCCGCGAAACGCCACAAATGCCCCGTTCAGGAATCTTTTGGGAAACGTTTTCCCGTCGTAAAACTGAAGTCCCAAAGCCGCCGAGTGCGCCTGAAACAGCACGTCTGGCATTAATGTTTTAGCCGCTAAATCAGGTCGATCGCTATTGCCATTTCTGGCGTGGCGCGGGTCGAGCAAATTCGGCTTAAAATAAGTGTAAGGCCAGCCGTAAAACTCGCCTTGACGAATTCTGGTCAAGTAATCCGGTACCAAATCATCTCCCAAACCGTCGCGTTCGTTGACTGTGGTGTACAGTTGATTGGTTTTTGGGTGAAAATCCAATCCCACCGGATTTCGCAAACCGGAAGCAAAAATTTGCTGGTTCTTGCCGTCCAAATTCATCACTTGAACAGATGCCCTCGGCAGGGGTTCGACATCGGCATTAGACTGCGATCCAACTGAGACGAAAAGCTTGCTCTTGTCGGGGGAAACCACAACATTTCGCGTCCAGTGTTGGTTGTAGCCACCGCCCGGTAAATCGGCAATTTTTTGACCAGTACCAGTTAATTGTTCCTGCCCTTTTGTGTAGGGAAATCGGCGGACTTCAGCGGTATTTCCGAGGAAAAAATAGCGATCGGCAAAACCCATGCCAAAGGGAATATTTAACCCGTTTTGGGCACTGGCAAAAGTCTTGCGAACCTCAGCAACCCCATCGCCGTTGGCATCTCGCAACAGTGTAATCCGATTTTGCCTGGTTTCTGTTACCAAAACATCACCTGTCGGCGTCAAAGCCAGCCATCGGGGAGCGTCTAAATTGTCAGCAAAAACGTTGACGACAAAGCCAGGAGGCACTCGCAGCACTGGCGATGCGGGAATCGGTATTACTTGAGGAGGTTTTGAGGCGCTTTCGCTGGCTCCTGGCTGTGGCAAAGTAGTTGCAACAATGCGGATTGGCTGCGGCGACAGCGGTTTGGTCGGTACAATTTGATTTGTCCCAACATTTGCCTGCGGTGCACGGGAGGGAATTTGCGACAGGGGGTCGTTGTCGCCCACAGCCGGGGCGATCGCATCTGTAGCTCGATCGCACGCAATCATCGGCAACAGCAGAATTAGCAGCAAGAAACGCAGGTAATACATAGCAGCGATTTCTCCACAATTGCTGGACAATTCTATTATTCTAACTGCTATTAAACAGCTAAGCCACCGCCGGCGCGGTGGCTTAATTCCATTTACTGATACCAGTTGTACAAAACAATGCAACTGTAGACCTGTGATCCAAACCTTGAGCTTGATCAGTCAATCGATTTTAGATTTGAGATTGTAGAATTTAGATTGAAGAAAGCGACCCCACTGATAACTCCGGGGGCCCCGGCTCAAATTGCTTGATTGTCATTGCCAATTTTCAATCGAAAATCTCAAATCTCAAATCTAAAATCGTATAACCTAGGTCTACCAAAGTCCTCTCACAGGAGCCGGACGGGGAGCCGGAGCCGGAATTGGACGGGGAGCCGGAATCGGAGCCGGAGCTGGAGCCGGACGAGGAGCCGGACGCGGTGGCGGTTCTGGAGCCGGACGCGGTGCAGGTGCTGGGGTTGCGGGACGAGCAACCGGTGTGGCTACAACCTTATAATCGGGGATCACCGCGATATTTTGGATCTGAGATCCGGCGACGGTGGCTCTGACTTTCATTCCCGGTACTAAGCCAATAATTCTCAGGACGCATCTTTGAACCCTGAGAGTCCTGTACGGCGCGCTTTCTTCGCGAATAGTTACTACATCGCCGACAATACTTTTGACAAAACCGACAATGGTTGTAGAGTTTGCTGTTGTGGTGGTCTGCGTTTGGGCTATTTGAGTTGCAGGGTTAGCCATCGCAGGATTTACTGAGACCGCCGAAATTACCACCGACAGTGTTGCACCTGTCAATAATTTGATGTTCTGAAGACGCATTGAAACCTCACATTAACTGCTATTCAGGGTCGGGTTTGCTTCCGCTGCACGAAAGTCCCAACTTCTATACCTAATCCAGTTTAATCCCCAGAGTAGGAAATTTATGACAATCTCAAAAAAAGATTATCGAACAAGTATTGAAAGACTAAATTTTACATCATAAGTTCCCGATTTACAACAAGTTCAGCGGTTTGCATCTCTAGAGTGTTGCCGTGATATATTGAGTTTATTCGATCGACCGTTGCAGTTTTTTTCCGCCCACCTAACTGTTGCTGGGGGCAACTCTACCCAAAGACAGATTGTGCTTGCCGGATACAGCAGCGCCATAGTTTGAATACTCGATCGCCAGTCGGCCATTGCTAAAAAATCAAATTAGTCGGAGGTCAAATTTAATCATTTTCTGGCAATATTTACGCATAAACCGGGTTTTCTCACGACATTCTATTGCGTAACTCCACTGAGCCACTTATAAAAACCTTGTGGTTTTAGTATTATTGCCTAAGCTTTGTGTTGAGTTACAAGTTACCAGTGGTGGAATTTCAACTAAAAACTGTGTAGCGCAGTTGCCGTCAAAAAGCCATCTCAAAATTTTGCTCATCGGGTGCGGTTGGCGGATAATTAGGTAGGAACTTTGTAGGAAATGCTGGTGAGGAGTTTAGCGAACAAAACAATGGTGAAGAGCAAATTGTTGTTTAACAAGTTAATTGTACTGAGCTTGAGTGCAGCCGCGCTGTCGGTCGGCCTACAGCAGCAGGCGACTGCCGAATTGGTGGCTAATTCAAGTAATAGTGCGATCGCAGCGCAGCGGCCCACATCCGAGACACAATTGCCGAATCTCGGAACCCCAGAACTACCACCCTTGGGAGAACCATTTCGTTATATTCCCCAGGAACCAAAGCCTCCAGTAAATCCTATTGAGGAAGTGCGTTTAGTCCTGAAATTGCGAGAACGCCGCGTCTATGTTTACCGACAAAATAAGGTGCAAACCAGTTTCCCGGTTGCTGTGGGAAAAGGCGGCTGGGAAACTCCTACTGGCAATTTTAAAGTTATGCAAATGATCAAAGATCCTGTTTGGCAAAATCCTTGGACAGGAGAACTTATTCCTGCTGGGCCAGACAATCCATTAGGGAGTAGGTGGATGGGATTTTGGACGGATGGCAAGAATGTGATTGGTTTTCATGGTACTCCGAATCCAGAGTCGATCGGGGGGGCGGCTTCTCACGGTTGTGTCAGAATGTTTGACAAAGACGCACAGGCTTTATTTGAGAAAGTCGCAGTTGGCACACCGGTGATAGTTGAGCATTAGTTATTTGGAGGTTGGGGTGCATAAAAACAAATGAACAGGCAAGATGCCTGTTCCACAAAGACTTAAATTTGGTTGTGGGCTGGGCATCATGCCCGCCCCTGAAAGACTTATTGATAATGCAGCTATTGGGTGAGTTAAAACTTACATTTTGCACCCCTCTCAGCAACAGGCTTTTCGGCCTGTTCCACAAAGAGTTAAATAGATTGCTGATATTTTTCCAGCAACTCCGGGATGTAATCGTAGCCATCAACACCGATCGCCGGAATGATATTCGCTCGACTTTTAGCCAAAGCTTGTTTAAAAGATTCAGCCCCCATTTGACCCCGCAAAATAGTCAACAAGCCAGCCGATTGACGCCACTCCATCGCACCAATTTGCTCCAAAGTATACATCCCCAAACTGCCCGCAAATATCGCTTTTTCTAGTGAGTTGATTCTGTAATAAGCTTGAGCCAAGTAAGCCAAATTCAGACCTTGCAAATATAAATCCCCTGAGAATTGAGCCGCTTGCCAACCTTTGAGCAAATATTCGATCGCACCTTCAGCATTTTCCAGGGCGATTTTAGCAATACCAAGACTGCTGGAACAAAAAGCTTGACTTTGGCGATCGCCCAATTTTTCCGATAGCAACAAACCTTGTTCCAAATAACCGATCGCACTCTCGTAAACCTCCGGTTCCACCTCCTCCAACTGCCGCGCTTGAAACACTTCACTGTAACCCAAATTAGCCAGAGCATTTGCCTCGCCTTGTCGCTCTCCCGCTTGTCGTGCCATAATTAAAGCCCGCTGGCTGTAATTAATCGCTTCCTGATAATTTTTTTGAGCAACATAGTTGCGGCTGATGTGATTGAGATTGGCAACTTCGCAAGCTTTGTCTCCTTCGGTACGGGCAATTTCCAGCGCTTGTTTGTGCAGCAAGAGCGATCGCTCGTAGGCCCCAGCCGCCTGCATCGAATAACCCAAAAGCGTCAGAATCCGAGCTTTCGCTTGAGTGCCTTCAACTCGCCGCAGCGGTTCATCTAAATAATCCAAAGTATGCCGCAGAGCTTTACCATCAAACGAAGCAAAAATTCCCCCGTAAAGCGGAAAATATTCTCGCTGAGAAAAAGCGCGCAAAATTTGCAAAGTTACTTGAAAACAAGCATTTGCCAACTGCTCTCCGCTCTTGGTAGAATTATTAAACCCACTAGCTAGCTGACTCCAAATTACCGCAAAAGTAATGTAAGTAGAAATTGAAGCTTTTGTTGACACTTTGGAATCGTAAACTTGCTTGTCAAACCATGTCGCCAACGCCCGCTGCAAGCACTGCAAAATAATCGCCACTTCCACCAATATGCCTAAATCTAAACTCGATTGCTGGGCTGCGAATTGAACTAGAGATTCACCGAGCGCAATAGTATTCAAAAGAGCATGGGGAAAGGGACTGTTAACTTTTTTGGCCCAAAAAGCCCAAGGCCCATTTTGTTCTGGACTACCAGCAAATCCTAGCTGCTGCGGCTGATAAATCCAGCCCACAAGTTCCGGTTCCAAACGCTGCCAAGATTCTAAACCTTTAGCGATGCCGGCGGTGATTTGCTGCAAATCTTGTTCGGTTTCGGGATTGGCAGTTTGCAGCATTTGTTGGTGCAGAGATTTTGCCAATTGCTGCAATTGAGCCAGAGTCAGCGGATGTTCTTTATTCGGATCGATTACTTGCAATAATGCCAAGAGGCGGGCGTTAGATTCGGCACTAACTATTTGTTGGATTGAGGAGGCAATTGCGCGATCGACGCGGTTATCTTTCTGCCAGCGTTCCCATTCTCCTTGGATGGTTTTGAGAGCTCTGAGGCTGCGATTTGCCTTTGCTTGTTTGATTTCGTCTTTTTCATTTCTGAGTTGATTTTCGGCGGCATCAAGGCGTTCGCCGAAACAGCGTTCAAAGATTTCGCCAGTACCGGTACTAATGTCTTGCACCAGCATTTGATAAACTTGTTCTTTGGAGCGAATTTGACCTTTGAGGGTGATTTCGACAATTTTGTCGATTAGGGCTAGGTAGCGATCGCGCAATGAAGTAGATTCTGGCATAATTTATTTTTAGTTAATAAGTTTTTATTGACACCGCAGACAGTATTTTGCGCTGCTACTTAATTTTACAGCTCATCTGGATTAATGCCCATTGCTCTGAGGCGATCGGCTAATCGGTTTGCTCGCTGACTTTCTAATTCAGCTCGCTGACTTTCTAATTCGGCTCGCTGACTTTCTAATTCAGCTCGCTGCCTTTCAAACTCCTCTGGAGTCAGAACCCAATCGCCACTGACATCGTACCAACGCAGCCACAATCTCGAACAACCTTGATAACAACCTTCCCACAAACCTATACCTAATTCTAATTCCGGTATCCAGAATCGCGGCTCGGTTAAAACTTGTTCGCGGTAACGATTGCCAATCAAATGAAATACTCTCAGTTGATTGTTGTACCGACTGAAAACAAAGTAGTAAGGAATCTCCAAAATCTGTTCGTAAACTCGCCACTTAGTAGGGGGTTTATTTCGTGCTTCTTCTGTGATTCCTAAATCCTCCTCTTCAGTTCCAGGTGACAGCAGTTCCACTACTACCAGAGGACTGACATTTTCTTGCCACATCACGTAGCTGAGGCGCAATTCGTCACCTCGATAAAATCTCGGAGCCCCCAATACGACAAACCAATCAGGTCTTTTGTACCAATTGAGATGGCTAGAATCGTAGTAGAGATTGAGGTCTGTCGCTATAAATATTTGTTCTGGTGGATGGTTGGCGGGGCGGCAGGTTAAACGCAGCAGTTCGGGTTGAAACTCGTGGAATTCGTCAGGCAAACCGGGTTCCTCCGGGTCTTCACTGGGTAAATCATACATCGTAGGGAGGACTTTTGTTTGCGAAGGCTGCGAATCCGGTACGTACATCGTCATAAGATTACCCAGGCGAGACGGCTTGAGGAGATTGAAGCGGTACGGCAATTGTAATATTATAGCGGTTTTCCGTTGAATCAGCTAGATGCCTAGTAATTAATAATGGGTAATTGGTAATCAGTAAAGGATTTTAAAGCAGGAGGCTATTTATTAAAATACAAATGTGAGGCATAATTGTATTGCAGATTTTATCTAGTTTTTTGTGATTTTAGAAACGGTTCCCCTCTCCCAAAGCAATTCCATCTTAGAAGCACAAGGATTAACCCGTCGCTTTGGCGGTTTAATTGCTGTAAACAACGTATCTTTTACAGTTGAAAAACACGAAATTTTTGGATTAATCGGGCCTAACGGCGCAGGCAAGACAACTCTATTTAATCTCATGACTGGACTGATACCTGCTTCTAGTGGCAACCTGATTTATCACAATGAAAATATTTCCCAATTGAAGCCTTATCAAATTGCTAATAAAGGTATAGCCCGAACATTTCAAAATATTCGGTTGTTTGGGGAACTTTCTGCTGTGGAAAATGTGGCGATCGCCCGACACATCCACAGTCGATCGGGCAATCCAGCTTTATCGCTGCTGGCGGGGATTTTCGGCTTGCCAGCGTCTAACGCAATGGAACGCAAAACCCAGCGAAAAGCCTTAGAATTGTTGGATTTAGTCGGATTGGGCGATCGCGCGGGCGAACAAGCGAAAAACTTGCCCTACGGCGACCAGAGGCGCTTAGAAATTGCCCGCGCTTTAGCCTTAGAACCGCAAATACTCTTGTTAGATGAACCGGCTGCGGGGATGAATCCCAATGAAAAGCACAAATTAAGCGAATTTATCCGCGAAGTGCGCCAACAATTCAATTTAACTGTAATATTGATCGAGCATCATGTACCGCTCGTTATGGGATTGTGCGATCGCATTGCTGTCTTGCATTTCGGTCAGCTTATTGCTTTGGGAGAACCTGCTGTTGTGAGGAATGACCCGGCGGTAATTGAGGCTTATTTGGGAGATGAAACTTAGAAATTCTAAATGTTCCCCGGCTGGGGCGGGGAAGCGATATCTACAGGGTCGGCCTCGTTTGGCAACAGGAAAAATCGAGGCAGAGCCTCTCGCTATGCGTTCCCAGGCTCTGCCTGGGAGCGATTAACGAGTAAAATTAATAGTTACCCTTAAATGAATCTGCCAGTCCTCTTAAGATGAATTTAACTATGAGTCCGGGGTTTCAACTCCTGGCGGACTGCTATAAAAGAGACAGTTTTGTTATCAACAATCAAGTCACAGAAAATGCACGACAGCCCATCCAAAAACACCCAAAACATCCTCTTAGAACTTAAAAATGTTTCTGTAAATTATGGCGGAATTCAAGCCATCCAAAATATTAATCTCACGATTAATGCAGGCGAGGTTGTCAGTCTCATCGGCGCCAACGGTGCGGGCAAAAGTACCACATTGAGAGCTATTTCTAAAATAGTTAATTTGCGACAAGGACAAATTATTTATAACGGGCGCGACATTAGTCGCCGCCAAGCTCACGAAGTTGTGAAATTGGGAATCGCCCACAGCCCAGAAGGGCGGCGGGTTTTGGCGCAGCAAACGGTGTTAACTAACTTGGAATTGGGGGCCTATATTCGATCGGACTCGGCGGCAGTAAAAGCCGATTTAGAGCGCCAATTTGAGATATTTCCGCGCCTAGCAGAAAGACGCCGCCAGCTAGCAGGAACCCTCAGCGGCGGGGAACAGCAAATGTTGGCGATCGCCCGCGCTCTGATGAGTCGCCCGAAGCTGCTATTATTAGACGAGCCTAGTTTAGGCTTAGCACCTGCGATCGTCAAAGAAATTTTTGCAATTATTCAAAACCTCCGCTCCACAGGCGTTACAATCCTCTTAGTCGAACAAAACGCCAGTTTAGCACTGCAAATTGCCGATCGGGGTTACGTACTAGAAGCTGGTAATGTTACCCTCACAGGTATAGGAGCGGATTTGCTAAACGACGAGCGAGTCAGGAGCGCATATTTAGGTTGACTTGGTTAATTTTTGGAATCTTGACCGCTTTCTTTGAAGCCGTCAAAGACGTTTTTGGCAAACAAAACCTCAAAAAAAGTGACGAATATGTCGTCGCTTGGTCTCTCTCATTTTTTTCAGTCATCTGTTTGCTTCCCTGGGTATTATATACAGGAATTCCGCCATTAAACTCTCAATTTTGGCTCGCCCTATTAATCGGAGGTAGCATCAACGCTGTCACAGCCCTCCTCTACATCAAAGCCATCAAAGTATCAGATTTATCCCTGACACTACCGCTGCTAGCTTTGACACCATTATTCATGTTGGTAACTTCACCGTTAATTGTCGGTGAATATCCCACACTTTTTGATTATCTTGGCATTTTACTAATCGTAGCAGGCTCTTATTTATTAAATATCAAAGAGAAATCTAAAGGATATTTAGCTCCATTCAAAGCACTTGTGCATGAACCAGGGCCAAAATTGATGTTAATCGTCGCATTTCTATGGAGTATTGCCGCAAATTTTGACAAAATAGGAGTTACAAATTCCTACCCTATTTTTTGGGTATTCTCTTTGTTTGGTACAATGAGTGTCTTGCTACTACCAGTTTTATTGCACAAAACCCCAAATCCAGGGCGACAAATTCTCAAACAATTACCAATGCTAGCTGCTATGGGGTTTATCAATGCTACTGGAATAATTTTTCAAATGCAAGCTTTGACATTAACTTTCGTAGTGCGAGTGATCGCGATTAAGCGTACTAGCCTGTTAATGGGTGTATTGTTCGGTCATTTCATTTTTAAGGAAAAAGATATTCAAGAAAGATTATTAGGGGTGGGAATAATGATTTTGGGAGTTTTATTTATCAGTTTATAGGTTGAGATTTCCGGGACTTTGACGCTCATTCTCCCCCTGAATGTAGGGGCGGTGCCCCCGTGCCCGCTCTCTCTCGGTTGGGCGGGAATGTCCGGGTGGGAAACAGGCCCTCGCCTCTATTGATGTATAAGTCATGTTATAGTAAGGGCGATCGCACTTTCTCTCACTATTTATTAACATAAAAAAAATTAATGCACAAAATAGCCGCCACACCGGGAGGTTGGAACCCTCAAGCAGAAGGAGTAATTTTTATTCAGCAAACCCCCGCACCAATAGTATTTATTAGTGCTGCTGACACCGACATTCAAACTCTCGCAGCCGCCGCCTCCAAAATGCCGACAAAATTTCCCAAAGTGCGCGCAGTAAACCTGCTTCAGTTGCAGCAACAATTAACAATTGACACCTATGCCGAGGAAGTTTTAGAGCGCGCAGAGGTCATAATCTTAAGACTGTTAGGAGGGCGTTCTTATTGGTCTTACGGCTTAGAAATCCTGCGAGAAACTGTGCAGAAAACTAACGCATCACTGATTGTAATGCCGGGAGAAGACAGTCCAGATCCCGATTTAATTAGCCATTCAAATGTATCCCTATCAGCAGTAAATCAACTTTGGCGGTACTTTACAGAAGGCGGAGTCCAAAACTTTGTTAACGCACTCAAATTTGCTGCCGATACTTGCCTGAAAACTGCTTATAATCCGCCCCTACCTCAAACAGTTTCCCGCGTCGGAATTTACGAATGGGGAGGACGCGCGGGGGCGTGTTTTGAAAATTTCCAACCAGATTCCGATCCCCCTAAATCCCCCTTAAGAAGGGGGACTTTGACAACTTCTTGCTCCCCCCTTATTAAGGGGGGCTGGGGGGGATCTCCGGGTTTACCAGCTCTAGCTAAAGTCGGAATCTTATTTTATCGCGCTCATTATTTATCAGGAAACCTAGCACCAATTGATGCACTTTGTCAAGCTCTAGCAGAGCGAAATTTAGTACCAGTTCCCGTCTTTGTGTCTTCTTTGCGGGAACCAGATTTGCAAATAGAATTGCTGGAATATTTCCAGCCCAAAGAATCAGAACCAATTCAATTATTGCTCAACACCACAAGTTTTGCAGTCTCCGGTTTCAGCAGTCAAGAACCGGAACAAAACAGCTTAAAATCCTTAGACGTTCCCGTATTGCAAGCCATCTTCAGCGGCGGCGGTTTGGAACAGTGGGAAACGGAACTTCAGGGACTTTCGCCCCGCGATGTGGCGATGAATGTAGCATTGCCAGAAGTAGACGGAAAAATCATTACTAGGGCTGTTTCTTTTAAAGCGGTACAGACTTGGAACAGCGAATTAGAAACAGATGTAGTGGGTTATGTCGCTGCGGGCGATCGCATTTCATTTGTAGCAGATTTAACCGCGAATTGGGTGAAGATGAAACAAACCCCAGCCGCCAACAGACGCATCGCCATAATTCTGGCAAATTACCCCACCCGCAACGCCCGCTTAGCCAACGGTGTCGGCTTAGATACGCCCGCTAGCTGTGTCGAAATCCTCAAAGCTATGCAGCAAGCTGGCTATCAAATTGAAAACATCCCAGCTAGCGGCAACGAGTTAATTGAACTCCTGACTTCGGGCGTGACAAATGACCCGGAAGGACGCGAATTGCGGCCTGTTCATCAATTTTTGGATTTAGCAGAATATGAAGGATATTTTGCTAGTTTGCCGCAAGAAGTGCAAGATGGGATTTGTAAAAGATGGGGGCTTCCGGGAAGCTATGCACAAGATTTTATAAGTAACAATACGTCTTTTCCGATTCCAGGGATTCAGTTCGGTAATGTATTTGTAGGAATTCAACCATCGCGGGGATATGAACTTGACCCCGCGTTAAATTATCACGCCCCAGACTTAGAACCAACTCACAATTATCTGGCTTACTATTATTGGCTGCGAGAAAAGTGGGGAATTGACGCTATAATTCATGCTGGAAAACACGGCAATTTAGAATGGCTTCCCGGTAAAAGTATAGCATTGTCTAACAAGTGTTATCCAGAAGTAGCATTAGGGGCGATGCCGAATTTCTATCCCTTCATTGTCAACGATCCGGGGGAAGGTTCCCAAGCAAAAAGACGATCGCAAGCTGTGATTATCGACCACCTGACACCGCCGATGACTCGCGCCGAACTCTACGGGCCTTTGCAGCAGTTGGAAACCTTAATTGATGAGTATTGCGAAGCCCAAAGTTTAGATCCGTCCAGATTGCCCATGATTCGCGATCGCATTCTCGCCCTCACCAACAAAGAAAACTTAGACAAAGACTTAGGAATACAACTAAATAAATCGGAATTTACAGAATTTATCACCCGCACAGACGGCTATCTTTGCGAACTCAAAGAATCCCAAATCCGCGACGGATTGCACATTTTCGGGCAGTGTCCCGAAGGTAGACAGTTGCGCGATTTGATAATTGCGATCGCCCGCCATCCCACCAACGGGCGATCGGGCATAACCCGCGCCCTAGCAGAAGACTCAGGCTACGATTTCGACCCCTTAACCTGCGATCCAACGTCGATAATTCAGCACCGCACAGCAGGCGATTTAACAGCAGAACTCGAAGAAAAAGCCGCTGAATTAGTAGATAAATTAATCGAAAACATCCGCGTTAATCCGCGTTCATCTGCGGTCACAAATTCCCAAATAGGAGAAGCCACCCAACAAGAATTAGAGTGGATAAATAACTATCTTTTACCATCACTCCTCCAAACAAACCAAGAAATTAGCAATCTTTTGCGCGGACTAGATGGGCGGCACATACCAAGCGGTGCATCCGGCGCGCCCACTCGCGGCCGACCAGACGTATTGCCCACAGGTCGCAATTTTTACTCAGTAGATATCCGCGCCATTCCCACAGAAACCGCCTGGAGAGTTGGCAGAGTTGCGGCAGAAACTTTAATCGAAAGATACACCCAAGAAAACGGCGAATATCCGAAAACTTTGGGTTTGTCAGTGTGGGGAACATCCACCATGCGGACGGGGGGAGACGACATCGCCGAAGCCTTGGCGTTGATAGGAGTTCAACCAGTTTGGGATGGCCCTTCGCGCCGGGTTGTAGATTTTGAAATCTTGCCAGTTTCTGTTTTGGGGCGGCCGCGCGTTGATGTTACTTTGCGAATTTCTGGCTTTTTCCGCGATGCTTTTTTTAATTTAATTGATTTGTTTGATAGTGCGGTAAAAGCTGTGGCAGATTTAGAAGAATCGGCAGAAGACAACCCTTTAGCAGCACAAGTTAAGGAAGAGATTCTGTATTGGGAATCTACAGGTTTGAGTCGAGAAGAGGCGCAAGGGCGATCGCACTTTCGAGTCTTTGGCTCAAAACCCGGTGCTTACGGCGCAGGACTTCAAGGCATAATTGAAGCTCAAAACTGGACAGACGACAGCGATTTAGCAAAAGCTTACATTAATTGGAGCAGTTACGCCTATACCTCCTCTAGTTCCTCAAATTTGCCGGGAGATTTAGCAGGAGTTAAACAGAGTGAATGGGGATGTTCTGCACCCGAAGCATTTGAACAACGCCTCGGCCAAATGCAAATAGTTCTGCAAAACCAAGACAACCGCGAACACGACATCCTCGACTCGGATGATTATTATCAATTCCAAGGGGGAATGACGGCCGCAATTCGCAATTTGCAAGGCAAAAATCCTGAAACCTATTTCGGAGATAATTCAATTCCAGAAAATCCGAAAGTGCGGCAACTGCGGGAAGAAATTGCGCGGGTTTATCGCAGTAGGGCTGTGAATCCCAAATGGATAGAAGGTGCGATGCGACACGGTTATAAAGGTGCTTTTGAAATTGCAGCAACTGTTGATTTTTTGTTTGCTTACGATGCTACGGCAAATTGTGTAGAGGATTTTATGTATGAAGGAATGGCAGAGGCTTACATTTTTGATGAGAAAGTGCAGACATTTATTCAAGAAAACAATCCTTGGGCACTTCGAGATATGGCGGAAAGATTGCTAGAAGCTCGTCAGCGGGGGTTGTGGCAGAGTGCGAACCAGGATACATTGGATAAATTGAGGTCGATCGCCCTGCAAGCCGAAGCCGTCATCGAATCCCATACATAAATACTCAAAAGTCACGATCGCGGCGGCAGACGAATGGGCAGTTTGCGGTAATATCTATTAATGTTTCGCGATCGCTGAAAGCTTTATGATTCGCCGCTACATTGCTAGCATCAGCACCAGCATCCTCAAACGTACCTGCGCCGCAGCCGCTGTATTAGCCGTAACTTTGGGATGTTCGTCAACGAAGCCTCCCGACACCGCAGCGCCATCGAGTTCGATCGACGAATCCGCCGTCCTAGCGCAGTCCCCAACGTCTCTGTTAGCTCAAAACCCCAACAAAACCAGAAAATCTCTCAGCCTTCCCTCATGCCCGCAAAACGACCCCTTCACGGAGTCAGTTAACTTTGCCACCCAAGCTTCTAATTTGGCTCAATCAGCCAATTCAAAACAAGACTGGGACGAAGTAGCCGCCCTGTGGGTGCAGGCCGTCGCTTGGATGCAAGCCGTTCCCCCCGGCAGTCCCAGACGGGCGTTTGCGGAGAAAAAAGTAATCGAGTACATGAGAAACCTCGTTTATTCCCAGCAGCAAGCGGGCGCAACCCGATCGCAAGCCAGTACAGTCAGCTTCAGCAGCGATTTACTCAACGAACAACTCGCACTTTACCTCTCCTACGTTGCTGCAGTCGGGCCACCAGATGTTTTGATTGTCGGTAGTTCTCGGGCATTGCAGGGCGTCGATCCCAGACAGCTAAAACAATCTTTGGCCCAAAGGGGCCGTCCGGGCTTAAAAGTATTTAACTTTTCAGTCAATGGCGCAACTGCACAAGTAGTTGACTTTCAACTGCGGCGGCTTTTGAAGCCCGGTCATTTGCCTCAAATGATTATCTGGGCAGACGGGGTGCGGGCATTTAACAGCGGCCGGGACGATCGCACTTTTAATTCGATCGTCGATTCTGAAGGCAGCCAACTTTTAGCAGCAGGCATTCGTCCCGAACTGTTGTCCGATGAATTCAACGAGATTCCGATGTGTTACAGATTCCCGCAGCCCTGCGCTAACAACAATTTCCGCAAAGCATTGGCATCTGTCGATCAACGTTTCAGGGGCGGGCAAGATGCCCACCCCACAATCAAATTCCTGTCTAGTGGAACGGGCATCTGGCCCGTTGCTGAGAATGCTGCAAGATATGAGTTAAAACCGATCGCAGCGAATGCAGCAACTCAAAAAGCACAATTGATTCCAGTCTCACGACGGACGACAGTAGCCATCAGACAACTTAACCAATTGGCAGATTCGATCGACTCCAACGGATTCATGGCTATGTCGGGCACTTACAACCCCAACACTTATTATCGACAACGCGCTTACGTTTCAGGCCAGTACGATCGCGACTACGAAAACTTCAACCTCGGAGGCAAACAAGCAACAGCCTTTAATTCAGTTGTAGCATTTACCAAAGCTCGCAAAATTCCCCTAATTTTCGTTAATTTGCCCCTCACCAACGACTACTTAGACGGAACTCGCCTGCGGGCAGAACAGCAGTTCCGGCAGCGAATGCAGCAACTCTCCCGGCAAAAAGGCTTCGCTTTCCGCGACTTGTCGCAGCGGTGGCCTGGCCGCAATGACTATTTTGTTGACCCCAGCCACCTCAACCGCTTTGGGGCCAGCGCAGTTTCTAGCCTACTCGCGGCTGATTCGAGCATTATCTGGCCACGGCCCAAATCCAGCCGCAGCGAGGGGTGAAGGAAGTTCGGCAACGGATTCTGTAACGGATGTAGCGGATGTAGCGGATGTAACGGATGTCAGGAAGAAGGAAGATGTGGAAATGGAGTCATAATAATATTTCTTATTCCCGGCTTTCTTTTTACCAGGCAAATCCTGGTAACGAAGATCCACAGGCTCTACCTCGCAATGCTCAAAAATAGTTTAAAATCTAACCTGATGTCCAAAACCAATTTGTGCGATCGAACATTTTAAGATATTTCACTCAGCCTAAAATCTAACAATCAAAAATCCAAAATCGATAGATTGTGAGCTCACTCTAAAATCTAACAATCCAAAATCCAAAATCTAAAATCTAAAATCGATAGGTTGTGCAACTAAAACAAGTAATTATCGCCCACAAAGCCAGAGATACCCTCAGCCAGCGGTGGGCAGAACAGTGTGCCCGCCAATTAGAAAGTCGCGGGTGTCAGGTTTTAATGGGCCCCAGTGGCCCGAAAGATAACCCGTATCCGGTGTTTTTAGCTTCCATTAACAGCCCAATTGATTTAGCGGTGGTGCTGGGCGGCGACGGTACGGCCCTAGCTGCGGCGCGGAATTTGGCGGCTGACGGCATCCCGATTTTGGCAGCGAATGTGGGGGGACATCTGGGTTTTTTAACCGAGTCTTTTGAGGATTTCCAAAATACTGAGGAGATTTGGGACAGACTTTCGGAAGATAGGTATGCTGTGCAGAAGCGGATGATGTTGCAGGCAACAGTTTTTGAGGGAAACAGAACTAATCTTGAACCCCAAAGCGATCGATTTTTGGCACTAAATGAAATGTGTGTCAAACCTGCTTCAGCCGATCGAATGCCGAGCTGTATTCTAGAAATGGAAGTTGACGGCGAAGTAGTCGATCAATATCAAGGCGATGGTTTAATTGTGGCAACTCCCACCGGTTCGACTTGCTACACCGCATCTGCCAACGGGCCGATTATGCACTCGGGAATGGAGGCGATCGCAGTTACTCCGATTTGCCCTTTGAGTTTATCCAGTCGGGCGATCGTACTCCCGCCCGGTTCAGTCGTCAGCATTTGGCCTTTAGCAGATTACGAACTCAGTACCAAACTCTGGACTGACGGCATTTTGGGTACTGCCATTTGGCCAGGACAGCGCGTAGACGTGCGGAGGGCAGACTGCGAAGCCAAGTTTATCATTTTGCGGGAAAACTATTCTTATTTCAACACTTTGAGGGAAAAACTTCACTGGGCAGGAGCCAGAATTCGGTACAGCAACAATCACCGCAATTAATCCGAATCATTCAATAGACATCGCAAGAATTGCCAGTCTTGAACAGGCAGGATGCCTGTTCCACAATAATAATTATTGAAGAGGTCTAATATCAAGCCGCATTAACCTGTAGGGGCGAGTAGGCGTGAAAAAACCTGTTAAATCACCAACAATCTAGATACAAAAACCGCCCTCAGCCAACCCATAATCTCTGTACTTTGTTAAGATCGCTCAATCTCTTGACAAACAGCCTGAGCTATGCAGATTTTCAAAAAATCAACCCGACCTTTCAACCCTCAAGATACATATCCCTGTCCCGTGTGCCGCACCGGTCAAATTTCCACCCTAGCGCTGATGGACGCCCTAGCTTGCAACTTCTGCCAGCACATTTATACCGCAAGCGTTGAAAGACAATCGCTCCAAATGGCAGATCGCCAACCGCCCGTAACTTGGCACTGGAACGGCAAACAGTGGATAGGAGCGCACCTCGAAGGCGTAGAATTCGGATGGCCCTACGTGGCAGCGGCTCTGGGTCTAATTTTCCTTCCCACTACCTTGCTGGGACTTTCAGCTTACTATTTTCCCCCGGTTCCCGGCAGCAGGTTGTCCTGGCTGCCCGTAGCTTGGACAGGCTTAGCTTTTTTGTCGCATTTAGGCATTGTGCTGTGGTTAGTAGGTGAATTTTATCAATTTCCGGTGGTCACTTACTTCAGAGCTTGGGGGCGCAGGATAAGCCGGCGCTAGCTTAAATGGTCTCTAACAGCCGATCGTCCGAGGACGTTGCACCGACATCGATCCAGGTAAAATTAGAGGCGATCGCAAAATTCAATTCCCAATCAGCACTTAAGCAGCTATAATCGTTAGCTATTCTAAATAGTCAAAAGCAAACGCATTGCGATTTGTGAGGAGAGCGATGAACATACTTGGAATCTCGGCGTACTATCACGACAGCGCCGCAGCCTTAATTCGCGACGGAGAAATTATAGCAGCAGCGCAGGAAGAAAGATTTTCCCGAAAAAAGCATGACGCCAGATTCCCTAAGAATGCGATCGCTTATTGCTTGAAAGAAGCGAACATAGATTTGCGGGAACTCGATCGAATAGTCTTTTACGACAAACCTTTAGTCAAATTCGAGCGCCTTCTCGAAACCTATTTAGCCTACGCACCCCAAGGTTTTCGCTCTTTCCTAGCCGCCATGCCGATATGGCTCAAAGAAAAGCTTTACCTCAAAACCATGCTCAAAAGAGATTTGGCAGCAATAGCAAACTGCAAAACGAATAAACTGCCATCTCTGCTATTTACCGAACACCACCAATCCCACGCAGCATCGGCATTTTTCCCCAGCCCGTTTCAAAAAGCAGCCGTTTTGTGCCTCGACGGCGTGGGCGAGTGGGCAACAACATCGGTTTGGTTGGGAGACGGGAACCAACTGACACCTCAGTGGGAAATCGATTTTCCCCACTCTTTGGGTTTGCTTTATTCAGCTTTCACCTATTACACTGGCTTCAAAGTCAACTCTGGCGAATACAAACTCATGGGTTTAGCACCTTATGGTGAACCCAAGTATGTAGACAAGATTCTCAATTATTTAATCGACCTCAAAGATGACGGAACTTTCCGTTTGAACATGGATTATTTCAACTATACAGTTGGCTTAACCATGACAAACAAGAAGTTTGACGAACTGTTTGAAGGGCCACCACGTCAAGCTGAAGGAAAATTGACTCAGCGAGAAATGGACATTGCCGCTTCCATTCAAGTTGTTACCGAAGAAGTTGTTTTGCGGCTTTGCAGAACAGTTAAAAAAGAATTGGATGTCGATTATCTTTGTCTTGCTGGCGGCGTTGCTCTCAACTGTGTTGCTAACGGCCGACTCTTGCGCGAAGGTATTTTCAAAGATATTTGGATTCAGCCGGCGGCGGGAGATGCTGGCGGTGCTTTGGGCGCGGCTTTGGCGATTTGGTATCAGTATTGCGAACAAACTCGCACTGTGAGCGCGAACTCGACAGCAAATAGTATAGAATCCCTCAAAACTGAACTTATCACTACAAACGCAGCGGTTGAGGAGAGGACTGAAGTTCTCACTGCAAAACCAGCGGTGGCAACTGTGGCAGCGGTTGAGAAGAGGACTGAACTCACCACAAACGAAGCGGTGGCAACTGTGGCGAAGTCTGTTGCTCATTTAACTTGTCACGATCAAATGCGCGGCTCATATTTGGGCCCAAGGTTTACTGACGCAGAAATTCTCGAATATTTGGATGCTGTCAAAGCTAGCTATCACCGATTGGACGATGCCGAATTAATGCCACAGTTGGCGGAAATTTTGGAACAGGGAAATGTGGTGGGATGGTTCCAAGGGCGCATGGAATTTGGGCCGCGGGCTCTGGGCGGTCGATCGATCATTGGCGATCCCCGCAGTGCTAAAATGCAGTCCGTGATGAACCTGAAAATTAAATATCGGGAATCTTTTCGACCTTTTGCGCCGTCAATCTTAGCCGAACGAGTTGCGGATTATTTCGAGATTGACCATTCTAGCCCTTATATGCTATTAGTAGCACCTGTCAAAGCCAGTCTCCGCATTCCGATGACTCCCGAACAAGAGCAGTTGTTTGGCATTGAAAAGCTCAACATTCCCCGATCGGAAATTCCGGCTGTCACCCACGTCGATTACTCGGCTCGCATCCAAACTGTTCACAAAGAAACCAATCCTCGCTACTATGACTTAATCAGCCATTTTGAAAAGCGATCGGGCTGTTCAATTGTGGTAAATACGTCTTTCAACGTCCGAGGCGAACCCATTGTTTGCACTCCCGAAGATGCTTACCGCTGTTTCATGCGAACCGAAATGGACTATCTGGTTTTGGAAAATTACTTGCTTCCCAAGTCCGAACAAATTCCTTGGAAACAAGATGATGCTTGGAAAAATGAATTTGAACTAGATTAGTCATTAGTTATTAGTTATTAGTTATTAGTTGGGACGAATAACTAATAACTAATTCCCCATTCCCCATTCCCCATTCCCCATTTCTAATGAGCGACGAAATTAAAAAACTAGACAAAAAAGGCTTGCGCGATTTCGGGCTGCTAATTGGCGGCTTGATTGCAGTGATCTTCGGTTTAGCAGTACCTTTACTGCGGCGGCATTCTCTACCTTGGTGGCCTTGGGCAATCTGCGGAGTGCTAGTGCTGCTAGCATTGGTTGCGCCAAAATCGCTGAATCCCGTTTATCACGGGTGGATGCGCTTTGGATTCCTCCTCCACAAAATCCAAACGCCGATCGTCCTAGGGATAGTTTTTTACCTGATAATTTGGCCGATGGGAGTGCTCAAAAACATTTTCGGCGAAGATGCAATGCGGCGAAAACTCAATCCTAAAATGGATACTTACCGCATCCCAAGTAAAGCAAGAACAAAAGTTAGTATGGAGCGTCCTTTTTAAGTGTTTGAAGCAACTTTAGACTTTCTCAAAGATTTGTGGGCGTTTATGAGAGAACGCAAAAAGTATTGGATGTTGCCGTTAATTGTGACTTTAGTCTTTTTAGGAGCTTTGATTGTATTGAGTCAGGGTTCTGTGATTGCTCCATTTATTTACACGCTGTTTTGAAATAATGAGCAAGTTGAAAAATTTGGGTGTCAATTTGGGCTTGACACTCGGCGGTTTATTGATGGGGGTGGTAATTGGCGAAATTGGATTGCGAGTTGCTAAAGTCGAGGGCTATCCAAAAATAGGAGATTTCGTAGACTCGGCGCCAACTCGTTTCCACACTTCCGATCCGAATTTGGGTTGGAAGCTGAAACCGGGTGCGTCGGGGGAGTGGAATGGGGAAGGTGCGAGTTTTGTGCAGGTGAATAGCGAGGGTTTGCGCGATCGCGAACATACAAAAGCAAAACCTCCAAATACTTTGCGCGTTGCGGTTTTGGGCGATTCTTTCACCGAAGCAATTCACGTACCTGTCGAACAAACTTTCTGGTCTAAATTGGAACGAAAGTTAGGCAACTGCGAAGCTGTTAAAGGACGCAAAAATGTTGAGGTAATGAATTTCGGGGTGCAGGGCTACGGTACTGCTCAAGAATTGATAATGCTGCGAAAAAAAGTGTGGGATTACAGTCCTGATATTGTAATTCTTGCTTTTTTTATTGGCAATGATATAATTAACAACTCGCCGCAATTGGAATACGATCGCTACCGACCATTTTTTGCTTATGATGCTAGTGGCAAGTTAGTACCGGATATGTCTTTTCGCAATCTGGCGCCGATCGACCGCAACGAAAGAGCAGTTTCCTTTGTTGACCGAATGCCCAGTTTGATCGTCAACAATTCGCGAATTTTGCAAGTCATTAAAAAGGTAGACTTAGATCGGAAAAAGCGGGAGTTATCCGGGCATTTTACCACTTTAAGTACCAAAAACCTCAAGGAACCTCAAAATGCAGCTTGGGAAGAGGCTTGGAGGGTGACAGAGGGTTTGATTGTGACGATGCGGAATGAAGTCGTGCAGAAAAATGCTGATTTCTTGCTTGTGACGATCGGCGATCCGATGCAAGTTGGACCCGATGCCGAGAGGCGAAAAAATTTCATGAGAAAGAACAACATTCAGGATTTGTTTTATCCCGATAGGCGGCTGGAAAATTTGGGCGCGCGCGAGGGTTTTCGGGTACTGAATTTATCCGAACAAATCCAAGGTTACACGGAAAAATATCAAGTCTGCGCCCACGGTTTTGAGAATTCTGTACCCTGTGGGGGTCACTGGAATGAACTCGGACACCGGCTGGCTAGTATCCTGATTAACCGAAATTTGTGCGAAACATTGAAGCAGTCTCAAGTCCCCAACAAACAACCGTAATCAGTCAAATTTCATGAAAGATTCAACGGCGCTGAAAAAAGGCAAAAATATATTAATTCTAATCGCGGTTAATTTGGCGATCGCCTTTATTTGTCTGGAAGCTTTATCGCTAGCTTTTTATTTTATCAATCAAAAGCAGTTTTTTTATACCCGAACTAAAGCTAAAGAAAAAGTAGTAGAAGATATTGAAAGGATCGGCATTAGACTTGATGAATCTATCGTAGAAAGACTGCACCCACTTTTTGGATATGTACTCAAACAAGGTGCTTTCACTAATGAAAAATTAAAGTTAAAAGTCAACAAACACGGCTTTTTTTCACTTTACGAATATCCGTTTATTAAAAGCAATAATAATCAAGTTATTATCGGAGTTTTTGGAGGTTCAGTTGCGAATAATTTTGCAGTCGATGAATACGTAACTCGCAGATTGTCTAACAAATTGAAGACTTATCCAGAATTTGCAAACAAGGAAATTATTGTTTTAAATTTTGGGAATGGTGGCTACAAACAGCCCCAACAATTATTAGTTTTAAATTACTTTCTGGCTTTGGGTCAAGAGTTAGATTTAGTCATTAATATTGACGGTTTTAATGAAGTAGCACTGTCAAATTTAAACAACAAAGCCCAAGTAGAAATAGGAATGCCCAGCGTTCAGCACATACAGCCTCTGACTGGTTTAGCAAACAATAACTTGTCACCGGAAGCGATGAGCTCGATCGTGCAAATTAACGAAAACAAAAAACAATTGAAAGCAGGTATTGACAAATTGCAAACTTGTCAACTTGCTTTGTGTCACGCTGTCACATCGCTACAGGTGAAACAATTAGTCAACAATTATCAGCAAGCAGTTGTCAAGTACGATTCGCAAGTCAAACCATCCAACCCAGACACGGCAAATAGCGGTATAGTATACATTCCCAAAGCTGACTTTGTTTTGCAGGATGCCGCTGCTTTTGACAAAATGGCATCGATGTGGTACGAATCGTCGATCGGGATGAATCAAATTTTATCAAGTAGAAAAATTAAGTATTTTCACTTTATCCAGCCCAACCAGTATTATCCCACTAAGCGAGCGTTTACCGCCAAGGAAAACGAAATCGCGATCGACCAGAAGAGTCCTTACATTGAAGGTGTGAAAAAAGGTTATCCAGTATTGTTGTCCAAAGTCGATGATTTGCAACAAGCTGGGGTTAATGTTTTTAGCGCAGTGAATATTTTAGACAATACCAAAGAGACGGTTTACAAAGATGCTTGCTGCCACTATAATTCAGTCGGAGACGAACTATTGGCAAACTATGTTTCTAGTTCTATTATTAAAGTAGTAAGAGAGTCGAAATAGAGGTTTATGAAAGATTTAAAATTTCTCAAAAAAGGATCAGGATTTCTAAAAATAGCTTTGATTAACTTAGCGCTTTTACTGGTTTTCCTGGAAGTTGGCTCCTTGGCATGGTATTTTGTCAAGCACAAGCAATTTTTCTATACTAGGGAAAAGGTGCAAAATAAGTCGGATTTAGGAATTAATTTAGAAGGAGTGCGGCTGAATCAGTCTATTGTTGAAAGGTTTCATCCTTTTTTGGGCTTTATTCAACAACCCGGCCCCGATTTTCGCCCCGGTTTTAAAAATAACAACTATGGGTTTATCTCACCTTACGATTACCCTTTCAAAAAAACTAAATCCAATCAATTTATTATCGGAGTTTTTGGCGGTTCTGTGGCTTCTAATTATGGAGTATTTGAAGTTCAAAACAAAATTTTACCTAAATACCTCAAGCAGCTTCCGGGTTTGAAAGATAAAGAATTTGTAATTTTGTCTTTTGCTACTGGAGGCTACAAACAACCCCAGCAATTATTAATTCTAAACTATTTTTTGGCTTTAGGGCAAGAACTGGATCTGGTCGTCAATATAGATGGTTTTAATGAAGTAGCACTTTCTAACTTAAACAATAAAAATCAAGTCGATTTGGCAATGCCAAGCATTCAGCATATTTTGCCGCTGACTAGCTTGGCGAATAATAGCCTTTCTACCAAAGCGATGAAAGCAACTATCAGAATCCAAGAAAATAAAGCGAGGATTAGTCAGGGTTTGGAACGTTTGCAAAACTGCTCTTTAGCTGCGTGCGATGCTTTGACTTCTGTTTACGTTCAAAATTTAGTTAATAACTATAAAACCGATGTCATTAAGTTTGAAAAAGAACGGACTAAACAAAAAAAAGATGACAGTGGCAGCGTTATTTATATCAATACTAATAAGTCAGTTTTACCGGATTCAGTCGCTTTTGAACAAATGGCCCAGAATTGGGTAAAAAGTTCAATTTTTATGCAGAAAGTGTTGTCTGCTAGTAATGTGCCATATTTTCATGTTCTTCAGCCTAATCAATATTATCAGACAAAAAGGGTGTTTGGTGAAGCCGAAAAGCAGATTGCTTTTAACAAGGATACTCCTTATGCTAAAGCTGTGGAAATTGGATATCCGGCTCTTTTTAAGAAGTTTCCTAATTTGGAAAAAAATAATATCAATTTAGTGAATGCTGTCAATGTTTTTGACAAGACTAAAGATGCTGTTTATGTAGATAGCTGCTGCCACTACAATCAAGCTGGAGAGGTAGTTTTCAGCAATTATGTGGGCCGTTCTATTTTGGAATCTTTGCGGAAAGATCAGCCGAGGAGCAAGAAAAATTAGGTCTGAAATATCCGCTGGATGGTTGATGTAGGGTGCGCCTAGCGCACCTTACCGCTGAGTTAAAATTTTAGGTTTTTGGTTCGGTTCTAGCTCGATCGCCCGTGGAGTCGATCGGCATTACCAAGATTTTATCAACTCGGTTGCCGTCCATATCGACTACTTCCACGCGCAAACCGTTCCACTCAAAATGCTCGGCTGCTGTGGGAATTTTGCCCAAATTTGTAATCACAAAACCGCCCATTGTGTGATAACTTCCTTTGTGTTCTGCTGACTCTTCGATTCCAAACAGCTCAAAAAAATCTTCGACTGCTAGCATTCCGTCTAACAGCCAAGAACCATCTTCGCGCTGCACGGCTTCCGGCTCGTCAGCATCTTCAATCGAGGGAAAGTCGCCAACGAGTTCAACTAAAATGTCGTTCACTGTAACCAATCCTTGAATGACGCCGTATTCGTCTACTACCAAGGCAATTTGATTGCTCGATTGTTTGAAAAGTTCTAATACTTTTAAACCCCGCGTGCTTTCCGGTACAAATAACGGTCGTCGTAAAGAAGCGCTTAAATCTAGGGGTTGACCAGTTAAAGTCCGAGACAGCATATCAGTAACGTGTACTAAACCGACAACGTTGTCGAGTCCTCCCTGACACACGGGAAACCGAGAATGACCACTGCCGAGCATTTTTTGGCGGTTTTCTTCCACTGAATCATCTAGATCGAGCCAGGTAAGATCGGGACGCGGAGTCATTAAGGCGCTGACTCGCCGATCGCCCAAACGAAACACTCTTTCCACCATATCTTGTTCGGCTTCTTCAAAGGTTCCGGCTTCTGTTCCTTGCTCGATTAAAACTTTAATTTCTTCCTCTGTAACTTGCGGTTCTGTAGAAGGCACAATCCCCATGATCCGCATCACTAAGTCAGTGGAATGACTTAACAGATAAACCGCAGGAGCCCCAATTTTTGAGAGCATTCGCATAGGAATTGCTACGCTTGAAGCGATCGGCTCTGGGTTGTTGAGCGCCAGCCGCTTCGGCACGAGTTCCCCGATAATTAAGGTCAGATAAGTGATGGTTAAAACTGCTACTACTGAGGCGATCGTCTGAGAATAGGGCGCGAGGGCAGGAATCAGCCGCAACAAAGGCTCTACCCTTTTAGCAATTGTCGTTTCTCCGAAAGCGCCCGACAGAATGGCCAGCATCGTAATCCCGATTTGAACTGTCGGCAAGAACTGATTGGGGGCATTAGCCAGATCCAAGGCTACACGGGCATTGATCGAACCTTGGTTGGCCATCTGTTGCAGTCTCACCTTCCGTACAGAGATGATGGCCATCTCTGACATCACAAACAAGCCATTGAGGAAAACCAGCAGGAGAACAATCAGAATATCGGTACTTGGGGACATTTCTCAAATTATCGGTGGTAAAGGCGAAGCGCTCTGCCCGGTTAGTAGATTTTAGATTTTAGATTTTAGATTTTAGATTGACTCCGCAGGCAGTATCTGGGGGATTTCCCTAATGTCTAAAATTCTTCGATCTTCACAACTTGAGTCGGGGGCTTGTATCCGTCTTTGGGTGCAGTCACAGGAGAGGTCTGGAAGCTGTCAATCTCGATCGCAAAATCGAAATTTTTTCTAAACCTGTCACTAGATTAACGGAACTGGCTCGATCACGATCGCAGGATCGACATATTAAAGCAGAAATCTATCTCCAGTTAAGTTCCCAGGCGTCAACAGCAGAGCGGCACAATCATGGATGTTTGTCGTACAATCTCCTTAACAGGCAAAGGGAAAGAGCCTTCGCCGATCAGGGATTAAAATTAAAAGCGCATGACTTTCTCTTCAATAATTCGTACCCTGGGGCGATCGCCCCTAGCAACAGAACTCCTCAACAAGCTCAAGCGCCATCGCTACGTGCAACTGTCCGGCGTAGCCCGTTTGCCTAAAGGTTTAGTAGCTTCCGCCCTCGCACAGCAAGAAGGGCGGAATTTACTGGTAGTGACGGCAACTCTAGAAGAAGCCGGCCGTTGGGTGGCAGGGCTAGAGGCTATGGGCTGGCAGACTGTGCATTTTTACCCAACTTCCGAGGCTTCGCCCTACGAGCTATCTTACTCCGACGAGAACGAAATGACTTGGGGGCAAATGCAGGTGCTGGCGGATTTGGTGGAGAAACAAGAAACAAACGCTAATTCTAAGCCGATCGCGATTGTAGCTACCGAAAGAGCTCTTCAGTGTCACTTGCCGCCGCCTGCTGCTTTTGAACCCTACTGTCTGACGCTGAAGCGAGGTGCGGTTCAAGACTCGAAAATACTTGACCGCCAATTGGTGTCGATGGGGTACGATCGGGTGACTCTGGTAGAAATGGAGGGCCAGTGGAGTCGCCGGGGTGATATTGTCGATGTCTTTCCGGTAGCGGCGGAGTTGCCAGTGCGGCTGGAATGGTTCGGAGATGATTTGGAGCAAATTCGGGAGTTCGATCCGTCTTCCCAGCGATCGCTCGATAAGGTCGATCGATTAGTTTTAACTCCTACCAATTTTAACACAATTATTAAAGCAGTTTTATCTGAAAAAAAGCTTGACGAAATCAACCACCTAGGCTCTTTTGATCCCGAAAATGAAGCAGCAAATGAAGGCGAAAAATTTGTGCGCCGGCTGTTGGGTTTAGCGTTCGAGCAACCTGCATCTTTGTTGGATTATTTGACTGAAAATACTTTAGTTGTTATTGACGAACCCCAAGGGTGCGAAGGTCACAGCGACCGCTGGTATGAAAATGCACAGGAACAGTGGAATAATTGCAATCGGGAATCGGCAGTTGCTGGTGAGGAAACCGAAAAATTGCCAATTGCTAATTTGAAAGTTCCGAAAATTCACCGCACTTTTGCTGAATCTATGGCAGATGTCGCAGCTTTCGAGAGGCTAGAACTTTCTGAATTGGCAGAAGATTCTACGGCTAAAAAACTTCAAAGCTCTGCGGAGGGCGACCAGCTACCGTCTGCGATTAATTTGGCTTCTCGCCCTGTGCCGGTGATGCCTCACCAATTTGCGAAGCTGTCTCAAATGCTCAGGGAAGAGCGCGATCGGGGTTTTACCATTTTTCTGGTTTCGGCTCAACCGAGTCGATCGGTTTCCCTGCTTTCGGAACACGACTGTCCGGCTCAGTTTGTGGTGAATCCGCGCGATTATTTGGCGATCGACAAGTTGCAATTGCAGCACATTCCAGTGGCTTTGAAGTACAGCGGACTGGCAGAATTGGAAGGTTTTATTCTGCCGACTTTTCGGATTGTGTTAATTACCGATCGGGAATTTTACGGTCAGCATTCTCTCGCTACTTTTAGCTACGTCCGCAAGCGCCGCCGCGCTGCTTCTAAGCAAGTAGACCCGAATAAATTAAGCCCTGGTGATTATGTGGTTCACCGCCAGCATGGAGTGGGTAAATTTATCAAGTTGGAACGTTTGACGATCGATCGAGAAACTCGCGAATATTTATTGATTCAATACGCTGACGGTACTCTGAGGGTGGCGGCCGATCAATTGGGCGCTTTGTCGAGGTTTCGGACTGTAGGCGATAAAGTACCGGATCTCAACAAGCTGACAGGTCAAACTTGGGAAAAAACTAAGACAAAGGTTCGCAAAGCTGTTAAGAAATTGGCAGTGGATTTGCTGAATCTGTATGCTAAAAGAGCTAAACAAACAGGTTACGCTTTTCCTCCTGATATGCCTTGGCAACAAGAATTAGAGGATTCTTTTCCTTACCAGCCAACGCCGGATCAGTTGAAGGCAACTCAGGATGTGAAACGCGATATGGAGGGCGATCGACCGATGGATCGCTTGGTGTGCGGCGATGTCGGTTTTGGTAAGACAGAAGTGGCTCTGAGAGCGATTTTTAAGGCGGTTACGGCGGGCAAGCAGGTGGCTTTGCTCGCGCCGACGACGATTTTGACCCAACAGCACTATCACACGCTCTCAGAGCGTTTTTCCCCTTATCCGATCGAAGTTGGTTTGCTCAATCGCTTTCGCACTGAAACCGAGCGCCGGGAGATTCACAAGCGTTTGGCAACTGGGGAATTAGATGTGATTGTCGGTACTCAAGCTGTTTTGAGCAAAGCGATTAAATTTCGGGACTTGGGCTTGTTGGTGGTGGATGAAGAACAGCGGTTTGGGGTTAAGCAAAAGGAAGCAATTAAATCTCTCAAAACAGAGGTAGATGTTCTGACTTTGACAGCAACGCCGATTCCCCGGACTTTGTATATGTCGCTGTCGGGGATTCGCGAGATGAGTTTGATTTCGACTCCGCCTCCCAGCAGGCGCCCGATTCAGACGCATTTGGCTCCCTATAACCCGGAAGTGGTGCGATCGGCAATTCGTCAAGAATTGGATAGGGGCGGTCAGGTTTTTTACGTGGTGCCGCGGATTGAGGGGATTGATGAGTTGGCCGTTCAGTTGCAGGAGATGGTTCCGTCTGCCAGAATTGCGATCGCCCACGGTCAAATGGATGCTTCGGAATTAGAATCAATCATGCTGACTTTCAGTGCGGCGGAGTTTGATATTTTGGTGTGCACGACGATTATTGAGTCGGGTTTGGATATTCCACGAGTCAATACTATTTTAATTGAAGACGCGCAGAAGTTTGGTTTGGGTCAGCTTTACCAGTTGCGGGGACGGGTGGGACGCGCGGGGATTCAAGCTCATGCTTGGCTGTTTTATCCGAAGCAGAACCAACTTTCTGATGCTGCAAGGCAGCGGCTGCGGGCAATTCAAGAGTTTGCCCAGTTGGGTTCGGGCTATCAGTTAGCCGTCCGAGATATGGAAATTCGCGGTTCGGGTGATGTTTTGGGTACTGAACAATCTGGTCAAATGGAGGCGATCGGTTTTGATTTGTATGCTGAAATGTTAGAGGAGGCTATTCGGGAAATTAAGGGTCAGGAAATTCCGAAAGTTGAGGACGCGCAAATTGACCTAACTTTGACGGCGTTTATTCCTGCCGATTACATCGCAGATTTGGATCAAAAGATGAGCGCTTACCGGTCTGTGGCTTCTGCTAATACCCCTGAAGAATTACAGCAGATTCAGGCTGATTGGTGCGATCGTTATGGGCCAATTCCTCTGCCAGCCCAGCAACTTATCCGTGTTGTCGAACTCAAACAAATTGCTAAAAAAATCGGTTTTTCTCGGATAAAACCGGAGAATAAGCAGAACATAGTTTTGGAAACTGCGATGGAAGAGCCTGCTTGGAATTTGCTCAAGGCTAATTTGCCGGAACATTTGCGCTCTCGTTTTGTCTACAGCAAGGGGAAGGTTACTATTCGAGGTATGGCGGTTTTGACGGCCCAAAAGCAATTGGATAATTTGATTGAGTGGCTGGGTAAAATGCAGGGCGCTTTGCCGGAAGCAAATGTTTGATTTTAATATATAGCAATCCTTGCAGGAGTCATAATTTTTTTACCACCCCAACCCTCCCCTTGCCAAGGGGAGGGAGTAAGAAATTCACAAATGATGCGAGAATTGCTATATAATCCCCAAATCTCGCGCACCGCCGAAACCACAGAATAATACCGATGGAACCATAAAAAATATTACTGCTGTTTTCATGATGGTTTTAGCGACAGAAAGGATTAAAATCGTGAAAAAGTTAGTGAGTATTTTTTTGGCGATCGCGCTAGTGCAAGGAGTCCCAATGGCGGTTCAATCTCAACAAATAATTGACCCGATCGATCGGGTTGTGAGTGCAGGATTGATGAATAAAGATGCTAGTGGTAATTTTAATGCTGATGGCCTTGTCAGTCGCGCCGATTTGGCGATGATTTTAGTGAAAACTTTTGGTTTGGAACGGCGGAAAACCGCTCAGAAACCGGATAGGGAATTGCCGGACGTACCGAAGAGTTACTGGGCTTACAGTGCGATTCAAACTGCTTTGAAAACGGGAACGATGAGTGGATATCGCGACGGAATGTTTTTCCCAAATCAAAGGGTGACTCGCGCTGAAGCTTTGGCGATTTTTGCTCAAGCTTACGGGGTTTTTCAGTTTCCCGAACCCAGCATTTCGGAAATTTTAGCTAAGTATCCAGATGCAGGCGAAATTCCTAATTGGGCTAGAAAGTCTTTGGCTACTGCACTTTATGAAGGCTTTGTTAATATTGATGTCGCAACTAATAAAATTAATCCTTTGAAGCCGATGACTCGTGGGGATATCGCTTACGCTTTGAGTAAGTATTTAGAGCGGCAAGTAAGGCCCGGTTCTTTGCCTGTCCCGGACGAGGAGCCTCCTGATCGCGGCGTGGGAAGGTAAATATAGTAAGTTTCCTTTGCATGAGAATGGGTAATTGGTAATTGGGCATTGGGCCGAAAAGCATTGGGCCGAAAAGCATTGGGCCGAAAAGCATTATTCCTTCTTCCTTCTTCCTTCTTCTATAAAAAGTCGATCGCCCGCCATTCAAACACCATGCAAAATCCCGGAGATTTGGTGACTGTAAAAGCAGCCATCAAACCCCCAGGATTTAAGTTTTTCCTCTTAAACGAGGCTCAAATTATTCCCAGTGAGCTTTAACTCAATCAGCAGTAACCAATTCGGTACTGCCACCACCACGCTTACGCGTCAGGGTATTGAAAAGCATCTGACCGACTGCTTTAATCAAATTACCTTCTAACTCCATGAACATCTTCATGTTCATGCCAAAAGCTGCATTAGCTTCGTCAACAATTCGCTCTGCTGTTGCTTCGTCAATAGGCAATTCATTCATTGCCTGACGGTAGTTAGCTTTGAACTCTTTTTCATCAGGAATATCCTGGAATTCATAGAAAGCAGTGCCTTCTCCCTCGGTAAGATTCATCCCGCGCTGGGCAATTCCCTTCAGGATTTGTCCGCCGGATAAATCGCCCAAGTAGCGAGTGTAAGAGTGAGCTACTAACAGTTCTGGTGCGGTCGCCGAAATCTCGTGAATGCGCTGCACATAAGCTTTAGCTGCGGCTGACGGAGCTACTTGTTCGCGCCAATTCGCACCGTAGTAGTAAAATAAATCTTGCTCTAAGCTTTGTTTGCGATTCAACTCAGAAAAGTAAATTTTTGAAACAACCGGATGCTGCTTTTGGCGTTCCATTTCCTCTTCGATTGCCGAGTAGACAAAGTAGAGGTTTCCTACTAACTTCCGGTAAGAAGTTTTTTCTACAACGCCTTTTAAAAAACACTTGACAAAACCGACGTTTTCTGCCATTGTGTGGGACTTTTTGGTTCCCTCACGCAATTTGGTCGCTAAATTGATGCTCATGCTATATTTGTCCAACCTTCTATTTTTGTGGTAGCTGATGGATGCGCCAAAAATCTCAAAATTACCTAAGCATTTACCTTAGATCGATTTGATGAGAGATTGTATTAATTTTTATAACAAAACCTAGACTCAGCAGAAGGCATCGGAAGGTAGAAGGCACAAACAGTTTAGTCATTAGTCCTTAGTCATTGGTTGTTAGCGAATGACTACTGACTAATGACTAATGGCTAATTTAGATGTCCAAGTCGAGGAGGTTGAGTTTGGGGCCGTAGGTTTCGATGAATTCGCGGCGGGGGGCGACACGATCGCCCATTAAGATCGTAAAGATGCGATCGGCCTCAGCAGCGTCTTCAATCTCTACTCGTTTCAGCGTCCGAGTTTCTGGGTTCATCGTTGTATCCCACAACTGTGTCGGCATCATTTCACCCAAACCTTTGAACCGCTGAATGGTGTAGTTAGCATTCGCCGGAAATTCATTGCGGATGAGATTGTTCATTTCGCGATCGCTGTAACAGTAGTAATGATTGCGTCCCCGTTCCACTTTATAGAGAGGAGGACAAGCAATATAGATGTAACCTTGGTCTACAAGGGCGCGCTGATAGCGGTAGAAGAAAGTCAGCAATAGCGTGCGGATGTGAGCACCATCTACGTCAGCGTCAGTCATAATTACGATGTGGTGATACCGCAATTGACCCGGATCGAATTCTTCGCCTTTGATGCCCAAACCCAGGGCTGTAATTAACGACTGAATTTCGTTATTTTTGTAGATTTTGGCATCGTCTGTTTTCTCAATATTGAGAATTTTACCGCGCAAAGGCAGGATTGCTTGGAATTGGCGATCGCGCCCTTGTTTTGCCGATCCGCCTGCAGAATCCCCCTCCACCAGGTAGATCTCAGATAGGGCAGGGTCTCTGGAACTACAGTCCGCTAATTTTCCAGGCAAAGGAGACGATTCTAAGACTGATTTTCGGCGCACTAAATCGCGGGCACGGCGGGCGGCTTCAGCGGCCTTAAATGCCTGAATTGCTTTTTCCAAAATAGCGTCCGCTACTTGGGGGCGAAACTCTAAATATTCTGTCAATACTTCGCCTACCAAGGAATCAACAATTCCCCGAACTTCTGTATTTCCTAGCTTAGTTTTAGTTTGGCCTTCAAATTCCGGGTCTGGGACTTTGACCGAAATCACTGCTGTCAAACCTTCGCGAACGTTTTCGCCAGCGAGGTTGGGCTCGTTTTCTTTGATTTTGTTGCGCTTGCGGGCGATCGAATTCATCGTCCGCGTCAAAACAGCCTTCAAACCTTCTAAGTGCGTGCCACCGTCGATCGTCCGAATGTTGTTAGCAAAACCGAGAACGTTGTCGCTAAAAGCATCGACGCACCACTGCAAAGCCACTTCTATCTGCACATTGTTGCGTTCTCCTTGCACGTATATCACTTCTTCATGCAGAGGCTGCTTGTCGCGGTTCATGTAGGCGATATATTCCTTGATTCCGCCCTCATAACAGTATGTTTCGATGCGAGGTTCGCTACTTTTAAGCAGTTCCAAACGGTGGTCGCTAAACGTAATTCTCACGCCCGCATTCAAGTAACCCAATTCTCGCAAGCGCCCCGCGAGTATAGTGTAATCAAATTCAATGCCAGTGCTAAATATTTGAGTATCTGGCAAGAAAGAAACTGAAGTGCCGGTGCGAGTGCCTTTGTTGGGCTTGGCAGTAAGTTCAGTAACGGGATTGCCTCTTTCGTAGCGCTGTAAATGTTCTTTTTGGTCGCGCCAAACTGTCACTTCTACCCACTCGGACAGCGCGTTAACAACAGAAATACCTACACCGTGCAATCCTCCAGAAACCTTGTAGCCACCACCGCCAAATTTACCGCCGGCGTGAAGTACAGTCATTACTGTTTCTATTCCCGATTTGCCAGTCTTGGCAACGATGCCGGTCGGAATACCCCGGCCGTCGTCTGTCACGGTAACGGAACCGTCGGCGTTGATGTCAATCTCGATGTGAGTGCAGTGGCCAGCCAGCGCCTCATCTATGGAATTGTCCACAACCTCGTAAACTAGATGGTGGAGTCCTCGCGGGCCGGTAGTACCGATGTACATCCCCGGTCGTTTACGGACTGCTTCGAGACCTTCGAGAACTTGAATCTGGTCGGCGCTGTAGCTGCTGGTCATACAAAAATAGCTCCAATAATGAGGCCTAAAGCCCCGAAAGCTTCTAAAATGGGAAAACTCCTAAAATTATAGCACAAAACCGTTAAAGGCGATGCTAGGGCTTTCTGAAGGGAAATTTATCGGGGGGAGGGAGGGGAATAGTTTTGAGATTGCTTGAGGACTGCCCAGGGAGATCGCGGTGAATCAGTGAAGGGAGAGAGGGGAAAGCATTGAGAGGAGAGGGTTTGAGAGTTTTTATAGGGAAATGTGCGACAGCTTATGCCTAGATTAATTACGATTTGCGGGGCGACGGCGACGGGGAAGTCGGGAGTGGCTTTGGCTTTGGCGGGGCGACTGCAATCCTCGATTCTGAGTGCGGACTCGCGTCAAGTGTACCGCGAATTTGACATCGGAACCGCAAAACCGACGGCGGTCGATCGCACTTGTGTACCGCATCACTTAATTGACATCTGCGATCCGACAGAAACTCTGACACTAGCAGATTACCAGCAACAAGCTCAAAATTTAATTGCTGCTGTCGATTTTCCCCTGTCTCCCCCCCTGTTGTTGGTGGGAGGGACGGGCTTATATATTAAATCGATCGTGCGCGGTTTAAAAATTCCGAGGGTAGGGCCGATGCCCGAATTGCGATCGCAACTTGCGGAACTCGGACAATCTCAATGTTACGCGATGTTGCAGCAAGTCGATCGCTTAGCCGCTGAGAAAATTCACCTCAATGACCCAGTAAGAACTTTAAGAGCACTGGAAGTATTTTATGCGACCGGTCGCCCTATTTCCGAACAGCAGGGCGAAAATCCTCCCAATTATCCTATTTTACAAATTGGGTTGGATTGCGCGATCGATGTTTTGGTCGATCGGATTAAACAGCGCACCGAACAAATGTTAGAACGCGGTTGGATTGCTGAAGTAGAATATTTGTGTAAAAAATACGGCTGCGACTTGCCATTGTTGAACACGCTGGGCTATCAGGAAATAAAACAATATTTGGCTGGCGACATTAAGCTTGAAGAAGCCAAAGAATTAACAATTTTGCACACGCGGCAATTTGCGAAGAGACAGCGGACTTGGTTTCGAGCTTATCCTGAAATTGAATGGTTTGATGTTAGCGCACCCGATTTGCTAGAAAGAGTTTGGCAGAGAGTGGAGGAATTTCTCAAGTAATTTTATATCGAAATTAAAGATCCTTTTAACCGCTGATGAACGCTGATGTAATTTAAATTGATTTGTTAGTTTCCCAACTAAAGTAAGTCGGATTTTGGCGTTAACTTTGACTCGGTAAAATTTATCTAATTCTTTGCCGAAACAAACGCACCGCCGCACGCTGTCCGATTGTTCTGCTTTGTTCGATGAAACCGGGGATTTCGGCAACGGGTAAAGAGGGAAATGCTAAACTGCGATCGCACTTTTCATATTTTCCATCTACAATTTGATAAACTTGCAGAGATTCTCGGCGATACCTCCAAAGTTCGGCAACACCAAGAGCAGCATATATGGAATCTTTATTAACTGAAGAATTCGTGTAATCCGACTCTAATGCTAAATCAGGCGGCAAATCCTCTGGGAGGTTGATATCTCTTTTACCTCTGACGCTGGCTTCATTTTGAATGTAGAAACAACTATCAGGTTCGACAGCACGAGTTAAATCTTCCCGTTCCAGAGTCAGAGAACCAGCTTTCATGACTTCGATTTCTAGCTCATCTGCTATAGCTTCAATAAAGCTTTCTATCAATCCTTTCGGAACTTCATGTTCTAAATGCGGCATCCTGATTTCTAATAATCCTCTATCGTAAGCAATTCTCCAAGCTCTATCGTCCCCAACATCGGCCAGCAATGCTTTAAAAGTTTGCCAACTGACACCTTTTAAAATAACTCGGTTTTCTGGGGTAGTTTTCTGCTCTACGGGAGTTGATGTTGTTGTTACCATTTAACAATTCCTTGGTAGCTTCATCAATTTTTATTATAGAGGGTAATAGGATGTTTTTCTCGTTCCCAGGCAGAGCCTGGGAATGCCTGAATCCGAGGCTCTGCCTCGCGGGAAGAGGGAGGCAGAGCCTCCGGATCTGCGTTCCTAGGCAGAGCCTAGAAACGAGGGAAACGAGGGGAAATCCGTCAATTAACTGTACAAGCTAGCTACATATTCGCCGTAACCGTTATAGGGCAAAGTCGGGCGAGTTTCCCACGACCAACTGTTACCGGGGCCGACTATCCGTTCGCTGGCCTGCGACCATCTGGGGTGTGGTTTGTCGGGTTCGACATTTGCTTCAAAGGCGTATTCGTTGGGGCCGATTGTATTCCAAAAAGTGGCGGGCTGTTGTTCGACAAATTCAATTTTTACAATTGACTTTGCGCCCTTAAAACCGTATTTCCAAGGAATCACTTGCCGCAGCGGCGCACCATTTTGTTTTGGTAGCCTTCGTCCATACAAGCCTGTGGCAAAAAATGCTAAATCGTTGGCCATTTCTTCAATTCGCAGACCTTCGGTATAAGGCCAAGGATAAAATTGCGACATCAAACCGGGTCCGGGGGTTATTTTGGGGTCGTAAAATGAGGTGAAGCGAACGAATTTAGCCTTCGATTGCGGTTCGACATCAGCCATCAGCAATTTCATGGGAAATCCGACCCAAGGAACTACCATCGCCCACGCTTCTACACAGCGAAATCGATAAACTCGTTCTTCGATGGGAAATTTTTTGTAGAGGTCGTCAATATCATAAGTGCGGGGATTTTTTACTAAACCGCCTACTTCTACTTTCCAGTTTTCTGTTGGCAAAGCTTGAGCGGCTTGCCAAATAGATTTTGTGCCGCCGTATTCGTAAAAATTGTTGTATTTTGTAGCTAACCCTTCGTCGGTAATCGCTCGATCGACTTTCGCAAAGGCGGGATTCCGGCTTAATTCCGAGTATGCTTGGGTTGAGCCGGAATCCAGAGCAGTTTTTGAGCTAGGATTGCTTTGGCAGCCGGTCAGCGGCAGCAGCGAAGCTGTCACGCCGGCGCCAATTAAATTTGTCATGAAGCGGCGGCGGTTGAGAAAGGCTGTTTCTGGGGTAATTTGTGGGTTGAGAATTTCCCAAGATTTGGGTATGCGAATTAATGGCATAAGTAATAGTTAAAAGTTAATAGCTAGTTTGGCAAAATTTGCCTAAGTTTTAATCGGTTAGTCGATTTGAAATGGGAAATGGGAAATTTTAGAGGCCCTCCATAGAACAAAGAATCGTCGATATTTGGCAAGGCTTCACTAATACTTTCAGTGCGATCGCACTGAAAATATTCGCAATGACAGTATAGCTTAATACGGTAACAACTGAGATATTGCACCATTCTAAAGAACAGGCTTTCCGGCCTGTTCTTTAGAATGATTTTCTTGTGGGGTGGGCATCCTGCCCGCCCGTACGATCGACCTATTAAACCTCGCTCGCAGGAAAGTCAGCAATAATTTACGCGCGATCGACCGAAGCAATTGTGGCGAAAATCTGGGAAACAATTATGATCAAGCAAAGATTCCAATTATTTAATTTGTCCACAGGAAGCGGCACGCACCGCCCCGCTTTCCTCCCCCACCAGCAATAATGTCGGACGGGGGTCTCCAGCGGAAAGACAAATGAGTTACTGCACCAATCCCCATTGCCAGAATCCCCAAAATCTCGATCGCGCGACAGTATGCAAAAGTTGCGAGTCGAACTTGCTGCTAAAAGGCCGCTACCGAGTTTTTCACACCCTCGGTCAAAGTCTCACTTGCCGCACCTTCTTAGCAGTCGATGAAGACCAACCTTCGCAACCCCGCTGCGTCATTCAACAGTTCTGCGCGCCTGCTGCAGGTTGCACACAGGAAAACTGGGCATTTCGCCGCTCGGCCTCAGTTATCGACAAGTTGGGCCAACATCCCCAAATACCGAAACTGCTGGCATCTTTTGAACTCGAAGGCTGCCAGTATTTAGTGCAAGAATACATCGAAGGCCGCAATTTAGCCGATCGGCTTTCAGAAAAAGGTGTTGTTAAAGAAATTCAAATTTGGTATCTGCTGAGCGAATTGTTGCCAGTCCTGCAATTTGTTCACGAAAATCAACTGATTCACGGAGATATCAAACCGTCGAATATTATTCACCGCAAAAATCCCCAAGCATCCCCAGCTTGGGCAGGGAAAGAGGATTTACATTCCGTGTCTCAGGAAAGTTCCTCTGGGCTAGTTTTAGTCGATTTCGGCGCGGCAATTCGGGCTAATAGCGGGCCGCTCAAAACCGAAACGGTGACAGGTTCTGCGGAATACGCGGCCCCGGAACAAATTAAAGGCAAAGCGATTAAGAGCAGCGATATCTACAGTTTGGGCGTCACTTGCATTCACTTGTTAACGGGAATGTCGCCCTTTGATTTGTTTGACATCAAAGCCGAAAGTTGGACTTGGAGACATTATTTGAAAGTACCAGTTTCGGCGCGACTCGGCCGCATTCTGGATAAAATGGTGCAGCGAGAACCATCAAAACGCTATCGATCGACCGAGGCAATTCTCACAGACATGAATTACGGGCCGGCATCGGCACAAGTGATTCTCAGCAAACCCAAGTGGAGTTTAGCCATGTGGGGAGCAAGTACGGTTGCCCTGCTGTCCGTAGTGCTGGGTTCTCGCTTGCCATCTCCTGCACCGCAGGCTTTCACTTCTTCTGAGCCTGTTTCTAGCATTCCCGAAATTCGGTTCAATCCGCCCCCGATGCAGGATTTCAATGGTGATGCATCGCCGTCCCGGCCCGCAGTGCGGACTCTGGCGGATCAAGACAAAAACCCGGTTTGGGCGGTAGCAGTTGCTCCCCAGGGCCGCGTGATCGTCAGCGGGAACAACGACGGCACAATTCACTTGCGGCACAAGCGTCACGGCAAGCTGCTCAAGGTTTTAGCAGGACATTTGGGGCCTGTGTGGTCGGTGGCTGTCAGTCCCGACGGCAGGACGATCGCCAGCGGCGGCGTTGACGGTACGATTAAATTGTGGAGTTTCTATTCTGGCAAGTTAATTCGGACTTTGGATGGGCACACAGACGGCGTGTTCTCGGTGGTTTTCAGTCCCGATAGCCGGACTGTGGCCAGTGTCGGTAAGGACAAAACTTTGAAGCTGTGGGAAGTCCAAGGCGGGGCCGAGTTGGAAACTCTCAACCGGGTTTTTGACGAGGTGCAGGCGGTGGCTTTCAGTCCCGATCAAGAAACTGTGGCGATCGGCAGCAGCGACGGTAAGATCAGCCTGTGGAACTGGCAGACTGGGGAATTCAAAGAAACTCTTTGGGGTCATTCCGAGGCGGTTTGGTCTCTGGCCATCAGCCCGGACGGTCAAACTCTCGCCAGTGGCAGTTGGGACAAGACGGTGAAGTTGTGGGATATCAGCGCAAATAATCAGTCCCAGCAGTCCAACGGTTCTCTGCTGCGGACTTTAATCGGCCATTCCGACAAGGTTAAGTCCTTGGCTTTCAGTCCCGACGGAGACAAGCTGGCCAGCGCCGATTTGAGCGGCACTATCAAGCTGTGGCGGATGAGTCCCGGCCAGCGGTGGCAGATGAGTCCCGCCGACACGGTGGGCACGCTGAAGGGTCATTCTACCTGGGTGGATTTGGCTTTTAATCCTCAAGACAAAACTCTGATCAGTGGCAGTTTTGACGACACGATTAAGGTGTGGCGACTGTCTCCTTAATTTTTTCGATCGCCCGTTCGATCAATTTTTGAACAGCTAGGGCGATCGAACATTCAGTTAATTGATATATCAACACTTCGGACAGTTTCAAGGCCCACGCATGGGGTGTTAGAAACCCGCTTTCTATGAGTTTTGCTAACAGGAACGAGAAATATAGTCAGCAACCGGGTTTCAGATCGTCAAGAGTGCGTCCAGAACTTTGCTGACTTTTATCTCGCTTTAATCGGAGTTCCCTAAAACCTCTATGCTACGGTTGGTAATCAAAAACTGTCCGAACTGTTGGTACAAAAACAAATTTAAAATTGAAAATAGTCAGAATATCCCTAGAAATCGCGGTTGCTAACTAACAGTTGTGGTAAAGTAGTTTTGGCTGTTAAACTAAAATCTATGACCGCAAATTCCGAGTTAGCAGAGCAGTATTTGTCAGCGGGCGAGACCCTCCAGAAATCAGGAAAACTTGAGGAGGCGATCGCTCAATATCAAAAATTACTAGCCATTCCAGCAGATAATGCGATCGCACTCAACAAGATCGCTGAAGTTTATTATACGCAACAGAAATATGTAGAGGCGATCGCCTCCTGTTACCAAGCACTTCGCCACCAACCGAATTTCGCCACCGCCTACAAAACTCTAGGCAATATCCTGCAAGCCCAAGGCAAAATAGACGCGGCAATTCGCGCCTACTCCAAGGCGATCGAATTTGATCCTAATTTTGTCGAAGCCTATGTTAATTTGGGCAGTATGTTTTACAAACAAGGCCAGCTCGATGACGCCATAACTTACTATCAAAAATCTATCGTTATTCAACCAGATTTAGCCGTCGCTTATTGGAATTTAGGCAAAAGTTTGGAAGAGCAAGGTCGAATCAATGAAGGTTTATTTTATCAAAAAAAAGCTCTAAATTTACAGCCGGAGTTAGAAGCGAGAAGCAATTCAGTAAAAAATCACACTTACTGAAGAGGAATGTTATAGTCAAAATAATTCAATCATTAACGATGCAAGCTGGATCGAAATGGAAATTAACCAGAATCCGCTCGAATTCCTAACGGCTAAAGTACAAGAAACTGTTGCCGATACCCAAAACTTAGCCACCGAAATCGTTGCTAAAGTTGAGGAAAGTGCAACTGGATTAACGGCGTGGGTACAATCAGCGCCAAGTTCCATTGTTAGTGCCGGGGCGATCGCCACTCAAGAAGCTTTTAAAATAGCACACAACATCCGTTTTGAGAACCTGCCAACAAACCTGCAATGGAAATTTGCGAGGGCTGGGGTACGTGACGGCATCCGAGATGTGCAAGAAGCAGCAAAAGTATTTGAATCCATACCCGCCCAAATTCGTGCCCAAGGCCCAGAAGCAATTCGCAACTTCTGTCAAGATAAAGATTGGAGTCACATCCAAGCGCACGTCAATGGAGGCGGAAGCGAAGCTGCTAACGGGATTTTTGAATATTTTTGGGTTAATCGTGCTCGCGGTGGTGTAGACATGACTGCTGCCGAATTAGCAGTCGCTAAGCAAGTTTTAGCGGATGCAGCGTTTAAAGCAGCAGTTGCGGAAATCGTTGGGGCTGCAATGAAAGGGGCGATCGCCGCAGCAGTAATTGAGTTAATATTTTCTATCTTAGAAAATTCCCTATTGTGCGTGGAAGGCAAAATTAGCCAGTCAGAGTTAGTGGAACAAGTCGCCACCGCCACCGCCAAAGCTGGCCTTGCTGGCGGTGTTATTACTGGCATTCTGTTAACACTGTGCATCATATTTCCCCCCATTGCCGCGCTTTTAGGTGCCGCTGCGATGCCCTTGGCGGTTGCAGGTATTGGTTTTATGGGAATTCGCGCCTGGGAAATCTTTTGTCACGGCGATCGACTATTTGGTATTACTGAACAAACACAAAAATTTCTGGGGCTGACAGAAGCGACAACTTAAACAGTTGACAGTTGACAGTTATGATACCCGAATCAAACCGTTTATGAAGGGCGGATTTAAGACTCTATTCATGATAGTTATTTATGTCCGCGCTTTTGGTTGGCGGTTGCTTTTAGCAACATTTTTAAATGATTGGGAAACATAAAATAGTATGGATTCAGTAGAAAAAACTCAAGATCAGCAACATCCGCAATACAAGCGCGATCGAGCCAGTGTCAATACTTTATTAGCAGGAGAAGCAACCGAATACAATTTATCGGAATTAGCAAGATTAATAATTCGCTACCGAGGCTTTCCCGGCGCTAGAGATATCCAATCCGACTTAAAAAAAGTCCTGCAAAAATGGAATCATACCGAAGAAACTCTTTATGAACAAACCCGCAAAATTCACGCTACAGGTGAGGTTTACAGGCGACAAAAAAGCGATCAAGAAGATTGGGTTTAATCTCAAATCTGCAACTTCCAGGCTCTTCCTGGAAGTTGCAGTCAACAGTCAACAGTCAACTGTCAACTGTTAACTATTTTCAAACCATCTCTGGCGAAACTTGCATTGCCGGCTGCGGCTGAAACTGAAACAGCGAATAAACCACATTGCGGCGGATATCCGTCATCATGTCCAAAAACAGCTCGTAACCTTCAGTTTTGTACTCGATTAACGGGTCTTTCTGGCCGTAACCACGCAGCCCTACAGACTCACGCAAAGCATCCATTTGTTGCAAGTGTTCCCGCCACAAAGTATCAATTTGCTGCAAAATAAAGAACCGTTCCGCATCTCGCATTAATTCAGCTCGGATTGCATTAACTTCCGCTTCTTTAATGTCGTAAGCATTGCGGACTTGTTCGTGCAGGAATGTTTTAATTTCCTCAACAGACAAATCTTCTAGCTGATCCGGTGTCATGTCAGCGAGCAGATAAACAAATTCCTTCACCTTGCTCACAAGTTTGTCGAGTTCCCATTCTTCCGAAGGTAAATCGGGATTGATGTATGCTCCCACGATGTCGTCCATCGTCTGTTCGGCATACCTAATTACCTGTTCTTTGGAGTCCAAACCTTCCAATACTCGGCGACGTTCCGCATAGATTGCTCGACGCTGATTGTTCATCACTTCGTCGTATTCAAATACCTGCTTGCGGATATCGTAATAGTAGGTTTCGACTTTTTTCTGAGCGCCTTCGAGGGAACGAGTCAGCATTCCAGATTCGATCGGCATATCTTCCTCAACACCGAAAGCCTTCATCAAACCTGCCACCCGTTCGCCGCCGAAAATCCTGAGCAAATTGTCTTCCAAACTCAAGAAAAACCGTGTAGAACCAGGGTCTCCTTGGCGTCCCGCCCGGCCGCGCAACTGATTGTCGATCCGGCGCGATTCGTGGCGTTCGGTACCGATGACGTGCAAGCCTCCCAACTGCACGACTTCATCGTGTTCGGTGCTGGTAAAAGCATCGTATTCTCTGCGAGTTAAATTGTAAGCTTCCCGCAATTTTTGAATTACCGGGTCTTTTGTCGGCGCTTTTTCCGAAGCTATAGCCACGATATCATCGGCTTGCAATTCCGTGAGCGATCGCGCGCCGTACTCCTTCACCGCCAATTCCACCGCCGCCACCAGCATTTCTTTGGCATCTTTCGATAGTTCCGTGGGGAAAATCTGTGCTGAAGCTTTCCAAGACTTTACCTTTTTCTTAGTCATATCAAAACCTTGAGGTGCGGGGCGGCCACCAATACCAGGCACTTGCACCACCGAAAAGTCGTCGTCATCCTCGGGTTTCACGATTCGGGGCATAAAATACTCCCGCAACTTGAGGCGCGCCATGTACTCAGAATTACCGCCCAAAATAATATCAGTACCGCGTCCCGCCATGTTTGTGGCGATCGTCACAGCGCCTTTACGTCCGGCTTGAGCGATAATTTCTGATTCCCGCTCCACATTTTCCGGTTTAGCATTAAGCAAATTGTGAGGAATTTTCCTCTCCTGCAGCAGCCGCGACAGCAACTCTGACTTTTCCACACTCGTAGTACCCACCAGCACCGGCCGACCGATATCGTGCATTTCCGCGCATTCTTGGGAGATGGCATTCCACTTCCCAGCCTCCGCCTTGTACACCATATCCGAAAGGTCAGTACGGCTGGTAATCCGGTTAGTGGGAATCAGCGTCACTTCCAGATTGTAAATCTTCTCAAATTCCGTCTCCTCAGTCTTTGCCGTCCCAGTCATCCCCGACAGCTTCGGATAAAGTAAAAAGAAATTCTGATAGGTAATCGTCGCCAGCGTCTGAGTTTCCGGCTGAATTTCCGCCCGTTCCTTGGCTTCGATCGCCTGGTGCAAACCGTCACTCCAGCGCCGTCCCGGCATCACCCGCCCCGTAAACTCATCCACAATCACCACTTCGCGATCGGGAGTGACGATGTAGTTAATATCCTTAATAAACAATTCCTTCGCCTTAATCGCATTAAAAATGTAATGCGCCCAAGGGTCCGCCGGGTCGTACAAATCCGTAACACCCAACAACCGCTCAGCTTCACCAAACCCTTCATCGGTCAATAGCACATTCCGAGCCTTTTCGTCAACCTCGTAATGTTCTTCATTTTCCTTTCTCAGAGCAGCAGCTACCTCAGCCGCCCGTATATACTTCTCACTGGGGCGTTCCACCTGGCCGGAAATAATTAAAGGCGTCCGTGCTTCATCAATCAGCACCGAGTCAACCTCGTCAATCACGCAGAAATTAAAAGGACGCTGCACGACATCTTCCATGACAGTAGCCATGTTGTCGCGCAAATAATCAAAGCCGACTTCGCTGTTAGTCGCGTAGGTAATATCGCAGCTATAATTTTTCTTTCGTTCCACCTGATCCATGCCCTGCTGAATCAGTCCCACAGTCAATCCCAGGAAGCGGTGCACTTGTCCCATCCATTCCGCGTCCCGTCTTGCGAGATAATCGTTGACGGTGATGATGTGTACCCCTTTACCGTTGAGGGCGTTGAGGTAAGCCGGTAGCGTCGCCACCAAAGTTTTTCCCTCACCGGTTTTCATTTCGGCAATTTGGCCTTTGTGGAGGATGATGCCCCCGAGGAGTTGGACATCAAAGTGGCGCATTCCTAACACCCGTTGTCCCGCTTCCCGCACCACTGCAAAAGCTTCCGGCAAGATTTCGTCTAGGATCTCTTTCTCCTCGTTGAGAGATTTAGCTTTTGCCAGACGGTCTTGAAACTCCGCCGTTTTGCCTCTGAGGCCGTCGTCTGAGAGTGCGCGGATGTCTTCTTCCAAAATATTGATATCAGCTACCCAAGGCTGAAATTTTCTCAGTTTGCGCGCGTTGGGATCGCCTAGCAGATTTTTAAACATGGCAGGAGAGGCAGATTTTTAATAATTTAGCTATTAGCTTTCAGGGTTAGGGGCTGTAGTGTTAGCCACAACATATACCCTCCCCGATTGTAGCAACCATTGGCTCTCCTGGGCCGTCGAAGGCGTCTTTGGGGGCGATCGACCGATTTGGGATTTTAGATTTTAGATTTTGGATTGAAGTTGGTGAAGGTGGGCCGCGATCGCAGCTCAGGTATATGTGCTTATTGACAATTGCAGGGCGTAATAGGCTTTCCGGCCTGTTCCACAAGAGATTAATGTTTTTGTAGGATTAATTTCCGCAACAGGCAAGATGCCTGTTCCACCAAAGATTAATGTTTTTGTGGGGTGTGCCAGAGCCCGCCCCGATCGCCCTTATTGAAAATCCTGTCACATCTCAGTTCAGATTCATCTCACATCTTGCACCATTCTCAAGAACAGGCAAGATGCCTGTTCCACAAAGAGTGAATTTTCTTGTGGAACAGGCATCTTGCCTGTTCATAAAAAGCTTATTAAAAAAGCTGTCACATCTCAGACCAAATTAACCCTAGTTTTAAACAGGGCGCGGCACTTCGTAAGTCAAAAAGTCATAGGCCATTTTCGTATTCGGAAAAATTGCCTGGGCTTCCTTGAGTAAATCATCCAGGACGATCGCATTCCCCGGAGCATAACGCGGGCTAAAATGCGTCATAATTAGCTGTTTCGCCCCAGCTATCAAAGCAACTTGAGCCGCCATTGTGGAAGTTGAATGCAGGCGATCGAAGGCCATTTGAGCATCTTGATGAGCAAAAGTAGCTTCATGAACCAACAAATCAGCGTCCTTCGCTAATTCCACTGCCCCGTCACAAAAAACCGTGTCCGTACAATACACAAACTTGCGCCCGATTTGATCCGGGCCGCAAAAATCACTACCTTTAAACTGTCGCCCGTCGTCTAACTTTACCGTCTTTCCTTGTTTTAATTGACCGTAAACCGGCCCCGAAGGAATACCCACAGCCTTCGCTTTTTCTACATCAAAATGTCCCGGACGATCTTTCTCAGTTACTCGATAACCAAAAGCAGTAACTCGGTGCTTCAAAGGGCCACAACTAACAATATATTCGTCATCTTCATAGATAACTCCCTCGTGAATTTTGTGTACCTTAACCGGGTAAGAAAAATGAGTTTGAGAATAGCGAACGCCAGCTTGCAAATATTCTTCAAGTCCCGGAGGCCCGTAAAGATCGATGCGCTTGACATTCCCCGCCAAACCGCAGCTAGCCAGCAAACCCATTAAGCCGAAAATGTGGTCGCCGTGCAGGTGAGTGATGAAAATGCGGCTTAGTTGGCTGACTTTGAGATCGCTGCGGAGAAACTGGTGCTGAGTTCCTTCGCCGCAGTCAAACAGCCAGAGTTCGGCTCGCTGGGGCAAGCGGAGGGCGATGCTGGAAACGTTGCGCGATCGCGTGGGTACGCCGGAGCTAGTTCCGAGAAATGTAATCTGCAAGAGTCAAATCACCTCAATTAAGTCTTAAAAAATATGTTACATATATCCAGAGTGCGACAAATCCGACATATAGGAAATAGTCGCAGGCAGGAACCGGGATAAATCGCTGTTCCTGCGAACATCTCTTCGCTAAAATCATTTTTGACAAGCGTACAGAGCGATCCACCCAATTCTAACGTTTTGTTTCTTCCGTTCCCCTTCCTTTTTCCCTTGCCTTCCCTTAAAAATTCTTAAACTCATACAGCACAGGAGGAAAATTTTCAAATGCAGTCAGGAGTATTTTTTGGTTCCGTTTTTTCGACATTAAAAAAACGCTACTTTTGGATTTCGCTGTTGTTTTGGCTGGCAATGGTAGCCCCAGCACAGGCCGCGCTGATCTTGCGAGTGGCGGTACAAGACGGGGCAAGTCAGGTAAAAGTCGGCAGTTCTACTAAGGCTGCAATCCGCGACGGTAGCGGGCGCAATTTGGGCGAACTGTCGGCAAACAGTTCTCAGTCAGCTCAATTTCGATCGGGAACAGTGGCAATTGGTCGCTGGGCGGCAAACCAAGTTTGGATCGAGCCGACGGGGAACGGTTATGTTTGGATTGGCGATCGCTGGTATCGGGGACGCACGCTTCTAGTTCCCCAAAAAGGAGGCTTGACTGCCATCAACTACGTCAATATCGAACAATATCTCTACAGCGTTCTCGGCGCCGAGATGAGTGGCAATTGGCCTCAAGAGGCTTTGAAAGCCCAAGCAGTCGCCGCCCGTTCCTACGCTATCCACCAGCGCCTGAAAAGCGAAACCGACCTTTACGACGTGGACAGCACTCAGTATTCGCAGGTTTACAAAGGATTGCAAACAGAATCTTCTGGCACTTATTCCGCAGTCGATGCAACCGCCGGTCAAGTTCTGGCCTACAACGGTCAAATTATTTTAGCCGCTTTCCACTCTGCGTCTGGGGGACATACTGAAAATGTCGAAGATGTTTGGACGGAACCCCTGCCTTACCTGCGTGCTGTTCCTGACTTCGACCAAGGAGCACCGGTTTATCAATGGAAAGAAAATTTTTCTCGCGCTCAAATCAGCAGTAAGATTTCTGGCGTGGGCAATGTGATCTCGATGAAGCCAGAACGCACTACCGCTCACGGCAGCGTTTTGAGGATGAAAGTAGTTGGAGATGGCGGTTCTAGGGTCATGACTGGCGCAGATTTACGCCGGGTTTTAAATTTGAGGAGTACGCGGTTTACCGTGATTCCTCAATATGGGGGCGGCCGGAACCCAAGGAACAGCGGCCAAGCTCCTACCGGTTTTCAAGTTGCTGGCAAAGGTTTCGGCCATGCTGTAGGAATGAGTCAGTGGGGGGCATACAATTTGGCCAGACAAGGATACGGCTACCAGCAGATTTTGTTGCACTATTACCGAGGTGCTACTTTGGCTAGAATTGCAGTCCAGTAACTGCTGGGAATTGGGAATTAGGAATTGGGAATTGGGAATTGGGCCGGAAAGCATTGGGAATTGGGAATTGGGAATTGGGAATTGGGCGGAAAAGCATCATCGCCGAAAAGCATTGGTTATTAGAGCCAACAACAAATAACCAATAACTACTAACTCTTGCCAACTGCCAACTGCCAACTGCCAACTGCCAACTAACTACATTAAGGATTACTATGCAAAAGTGGGAGTATTTATTTGTGGATGCGAATATGTATCCTTTTGGAAACAAGCTGATTAGTTTATATGTAAACGGTGAAGAACAGCGAGATTGGAAACAAGGCTCGCTGCATCTATTTGTTAATCATTTGGGGGAGGAAGGATGGGAACTTGTGGCTCTGGATCACGACTCGAAATATGACCAAAATTGTTTGATTTTTAAACGCCCTAAGCTTATTTAATAAAACTGGGAGTATAAAAATTATGACCTCAATAAAAATTGATATTTTCCACAATTATTAACAACGAGCTAAAAGCCCGTTCCTCAACAAAGATATTTTATTGTGGAACAGGCATCCTGCCTATTCTTGAAAACGGTGCAAGATTTTAGTGCAACCTAACTTAACAACAAACAACTGTTTTTTTTCATTAGTATTACAAGTTGTCAGAGCGATCGATCCGGCGCTGCCATTCGGCATCTATTTTAGCTGACTGTTCTAGTTCTTGTTGGGTTAATTCTGTTTCTGTGGTATAAGCTAAGTCTTCTCCAGTCAGAACGTTTTCTGCTGCAAATTCCCGGGCGTATGCCAGTTTTTTGAGCAAGTTGGCATCGGGTTCGTTTAATAACATTGCTCGCTGCTGACGCTCTTGATTGCGGGCTTCTATCCGGCTATTTTTCCACTGAATCCAGAAGTAGCGAATTAAAGGAAGTGCGAGAAATCCGACGCCGTAAATCAGGAGCATAGGATAAACAGCGCTGACGAAACCGATAAATCCACCGACGATTAAATTATTAGTTAATAGATTCCCCAAAACTAACGCACCGACAAGATTGACGGCTCCTAACCCTGCTGCGAGCATGATTTGTCCTGAACTGGCGTTGCTGAAACGCCACAGCATTTCTCGCAAATAAGCGGCTACTGGTTCAGAATTTCTCTCGGTGGCTGTGGTTTGTAATTGCGGGAAGTGGTAGACTATTTGCCCTTCGGGACTGACTTCAGGGCGGCCGTCAAAACGGGCGAGAGCCGGTAACATATATTCTTCGTATTCTTGGGCGTATCCTTGTCCGAGATTGTCTAGATATGGAGCAATTTGTTCGGCGGCGACGGCGCCTCGGTTGTTGCGAATTGCGGCGGCAATATCGCTCCATTTGCGCTCTTCTAGATTGTTATTGGGGTTGCCGTCTCCAAAGAGAAAGGAGAAAACTGCTTCTAGAAAACTCATCTCGGGTTTTTGGCCAGTTAAGCGCGATCGCTGCTGGTAGTATGGTTGGTCATGGTTCCAGTAAAATATCCAGATTAAGTCGTTCCAGAAGTAGGGAAAAAAGGAAAAGCCGCCGCCTCTGCTGCCCCCGCTACCACCGTCTCCTCCTCCGCCGCTGCTGTTATTGCTATCGCCGCTGGAGAGTAAAATCGTGATAGCAACAAAAATTAAGAGGATAGAAGCTACCAGCACTATGCCGAAAGATATCCGAATCAGATAAAATAAAATGCGCCAGATTTTTTGCCACCATTCCTGCAACTGCAATCGCAAGAATTTGTTTCGCAAAATATCTCGAAAGTTCTTGGGAAATAGGTAGGCAATGTCGCCGGATTCTGCTACTTGCAGGTTGCCACCTGCTTCGGAGGCGAGGGTTAACAGTTCTCGCTGGGCAAAATTGACATCTAATCCAGCTTTTGCCGCCACGTCTCCAACCGTAACGCGGTAGCCAAGTTGTTCGACGGCTTGCATAATGGTGGGATTCGGAGCCATAGGTTTCTCTCTGTGAAAATTACCCGGTTATTTTTATTATATATTGCGGGAATTCGAGCTGGTTTTGGCGATCGGCTTTCTGATTTTTTTTGAGGCTGCCCTTGACAATCAAGCATCCAGGATACAAGCCCCCGGATTCATCCGTCCAGAAATAAAAAACCTGTATCCGAGAAACTTGCCCCCCGAATTGATCCGTGGGGTCAATGCTAAAATCTAAAATCTAAAATCTAAAATCGATTGACTTTGGGGCAAAATATTGCTAGTGTTTTGCCGAATAACTTTTAAGTATGGGCTGAACTCGGATAGCTTAATAAAACTTTGTGATTGAATTTCTGCTCTTCAGGCTATTTGCTTGTTTGCTCTGAGAGTCAACGAGGGGGGATTATGGCTACATTTAGTAGGGTACGGTGCGCGATCGCCCGTTGGCGGAGCCCTCGAACCGGATCGCCTCTGCACCCTCCTGCAGAAGTTTTCCCTTCGGCGCGGGTTTTTGTAAGTTTTGTGTAGAGTGCCAGAGATATGTTAAAGAAATCTAGTTTTTTTGCCAGTCTTGCAAGACTTATATAAAATAGATAGAGCTTGCGCGGGTGTTAAACCCAAGGGCGTGTTTTAAGGTTCGCAGGTGCGATCGACTAAAATTTTTAGCGCCCTCAACACAACGGCCCACTATAACAGTGGCGCAATTATTAATAGGAAAACTTTACAGGCTAAATTTTCTGATTAGCCACTAACCAAAGAATCGCATATGCCAAGAACTCAACGCAACGATAACTTTATTGACAAAAGTTTCACAGTAATGGCTGATATCATCCTAAAGATTATGCCAGCCAAAAAGCAGGCGAAGGAAGCTTTTGCTTATTACCGGGATGGTATGTCAGCTCAAGCAGATGGCGAATACGCTGAAGCGCTGGACAATTATCATGAAGCGCTGAAGCTGGAGGAAGATCCTTACGATCGCAGTTATGTCTTGTACAATATGGGGCTGATCCATACTAGCAACGGCGAACACGATAAAGCTTTGGAATATTACAGCGAGGCTTTGGATCTCAATCCGAGAATGCCACAAGCACTAAATAATATTGCTGTAATTTACCACTATCAAGGGGAAAAGGAAAAGGAAGCTGGCAATATTGAAGCTGCGGAAGGGCTGTTTGATAAAGCTGCGGATTATTGGAAGGAGGCTATTCGCTTGGCCCCAAACAATTACATTGAAGTACAAAATTGGCTGAAGACGACAGGCCGATCGCAAATTGATGTGTATTTTTAACTAGGATGGGCATGGGGCATAGTTAGTAGTTAATAGTTGGTAGTTAGTCGTTTCTCTAATAACAAATAACCAATAACAAATAACAAATAACCAATTCCCCATTCCCCATTCCCTATTCCCATTCCCAATTACAGATTTTTATGATTGACAGAGAAGAAGTTCGGAAAGTAGCGAATTTAGCGAGATTGGAATTAACGCCGGAAGAAGAAGAGCAGTTTACTGGTCAACTTAACGGTATTTTGGATTATTTCGAGCAGTTGAGTGAACTAGATACGAGTAAGGTGCAGCCGACTACGCGGGCGATCGATGTTAGTAATGTAATGCGATCGGACGATTTGAAACCTTTTGCTAAGGGAGAAAGTATTTTGGAGGGAGCTCCCGATCGCGATGGGGAGTTTTTCAAAGTGCCTAAGATTATGTAAGGTTCCCGCTGCGTACCTAACTGAGGAAAATCACTTGAGGGGCTGGCTCCCATGCCAACCCCACAACCAGATTAAAGTAAGTGTGGAACAGGTAATAAGTAAGCCCGGTAAAAGCCACCCCACAAGCCGATTAAACTGATAGAAACCAAAAACAATCTCACTCATAGGGATAAATCTGTAAAGTTCATTCTTGGGGTGACAAATAGTTATGTACGTATTAATTGGTGGAGCAGGAATGATGGGGCTGGGTTTAGCCCAGCAGCTATTAAAAGTCGGTCATACGGTTGCAATCATCGATGCCGACCCGCTTGCTTGTCGCTTTGCTCGTGAAAAAATTGGAGTGATGGCATTTGAAGGCAGTGCGGTGAGCACAACGGTTCTTCTGGAAGCGGGAATTAAACAAGCAAACGCAGTCGTTGCAGCACTCAGGGATGATGCACTCAATTTAGCGCTGATCACCCTATCCAGAAGCTATGGCATTTCCCATATTGTGGTGCGAATGCGCGATCGCGAATTCATGGAAGCCTATCGACTTGCCGGAGCCAGTCACATCATCAGCACTATTGATTTGGCAGTTGCATCAATGGCGAATGCGATTGAATATCCCCAAATCGAGTCTATGATGCACTTTGAACACGGGCAAGTCGAGGTACTAAAGCTGCCAGTTCCAGGCGATTGCAAGGTGGCAGGTCGCACCGTTGCCCAAATTGCTCAAGACCCTCGTTTTCCAAAAGGTTCGCTGATTATTGGTTATCAATGCCATGCCTGCGCCAATCTGGAGATTCCGAACGGCAATACAGTTCTGGAAGCAGGCTCTACCATCTTGGTCGTCACCCGTCCAGAGCTAGTTCACCAGATGATTGATTACCTCGGCATTCGCGCTAGTCATCGGCCAACGTTAGAAGTTTCTCATCCAAATCTTTGATGTAAGGATGAACCAGATCCTCTGGGACAATTCGCTTGCGGAGGGCATCGCTAACGGCTCCTTTTTCTGCTAAAAGCAATCGCCGTCGAATCGTATCTAGCCCGCTGCGATCGCCCTGTACTTGTCCGGCCCGATGTTTATTGTAGAGATCGCGCAGCACTCGTTCAGAGTGTGCTACTCGTGCTTGATATGATGCCCATAACTCCTCGTAAACTGCCTTCGGCAACACGCCTGCTTTCAGCAAACTATCTAGCTCATCTTGAGCCGCTTTGGAAGCAATCAACTGAATCTGTAACTGCCCAGCTTCCTGCATTACATCAGAAACACGGCTGATTTGTAACCGTTTTACTAGCCAGGGTAAACTTAATCCTTGTCCGACCAAGGAGAATAAAACTGCACCGAAAACCAGCGCAATGATGTTATCTCGTCCTGTCAATCCCAGAGGAATACTAAGCGCCAGTGCCATCGAGAGTGAGCCTTTGATGTTTCCCAGAAACAGAACGTGCTGCCAGCGCAAGGGAATCGGACGATCGAACCACCGCAGCCCTGCTAACAACAGATAAACCGAGAGAATCCGTCCCAGTTGATACGCCACAATAACGAACAGGATGGATGGCAAAATTCTCCACAGCGTCAGCGGGTTAATCTCAATGCCGATCAGCAGAAAAATAAATGTATTGACCCCAAAACCAGCGTACTCCCAGAAGCTCAGTAGCGTAATTCGATCGGAAGCAGATGTACTGCGAGAAAGACCCAGATTGCCAAAAATGAGTCCGGCGATCACCACAGCCACCGCACCGGATACCCCCAAAAATTGCCCGATTTGGAATGTTCCTAACGCCAGCGCAACTGTCAGTAAGAGACTACTCAACGGGTCATTTAATCGAACAAATATCGGCAGACTCAAGTAACCTAAGATTACACCCACGAGTCCCCCACCCAAGGCAACCACGAGCAGTTCTTTAAGTCCTCCCACGACGGTAAGAGAACCTGTAGCATAAACGACTAGAATCAAATTGAATGAAACCAGGGCAGCCGCATCATTGAACAGAGTTTCTCCCTCAACAATGGTGGACAATCGAGAAGGCACACGGATCTCTTTAAAAACCGCGATCATCGAGACTGTATCAGTGTTTGCCAAAATGACTCCGATCAGTAACGCCGGAATCCAGTCTAGCCCTAGCCCAAATTTAACCAGAACAGCGATAATTGCTGAGGAAAATATCGAGCCTGGACCCGCCAGCAGGGCGATCGGCTTAAAGGTGCTGCGGAGACGGCTGATATCAGTATTGATAGCTGCTTCAAAAATCAGAATTGGTAGAAAAAGATTTAATACTAAAGAGGGGTCTAAACCAATTCGACGCGACAAGACCTCCGTAATGGGCAAGCCTGCTAACACTAAGCCCGTCACATAGGGAATTCGTAACCGTTGGGTTACGAGTGCCACAACAGTTGCAATCAGCAGCAGAATGATCAAGATGATGACCAATTCAGAAATAACTCCTGCAGTTTGGCTATTTGTAGCAGGATTGCTGTCCAAGGGAGTTTGTTGCGCTACAATCGACTCTATCACCGATACTCCTCCCATAAACTCGTTTTCCTCAAAGAAATTAACAGATTAACTACCGTTTTAGTCTACAGGAGACGGTTCACTCTGTTGTAGGCGTAACTGCAATTTATGTGGTGTATTTGGATGAATACTGAAGAAGCTGAAACGAGATTTATGGGTGGGCTCGGCGATCTGATCGTTTTTAAAGTGCAATTTTTTTGGTATATCTGGATGATTTCCAAACCCTTACAGGATGCTAATTGCTCTTAATTGTGCTGGTTTTTAATTTTTTTTAACAGTCTCTTCTGAAGTGTTGCCGACCCGATCGCGGTTGCCGAATCGGCGGGTACTGGAACTTGTCGATCCGTATGTCAGGAGTAAGAGAGCGATCGCCCAAAATCATCGACCGTCAAATTTTTAAGTTGTTTTAGACGTTCTGTTTCGCGGGACTAAATTCCTCGAAGGTAATCCTCCTTTCTGACCTTGAATTTAGGTAGCATCACAGACACGCCACGTCAGAATCTCCCAACGTTTAAGGACAGGTTCAGCAATCACGATCTCATTTTCTCTTGCCTCCATGACGATCAAATAATCTCCCTGGTTAAATCTGCCGTTGTAAATTCTTGCTTGTTCTTCTGGCACAAACCATCCTTGAAGTGCGCCATATAGACCGCCAGCAGTTGCAGCAATCCCACTTCCAACGAAAGTTGCTAAAAGGCTTTCCAGCGCTAATGCCTGACCAATACCGGGAATTAGCAGGCTGCTGAGTCCAACAATTAACGCTAATGAACCTAGTCCTATGCTACCTAAGATCGCGCCTACTTGTGCGCCTGTTGCTCTTGTGATTAAAATTTGCTGCACTCCCAGAGAGTCCAAATCATCATGGTCAGAAGGTTTAGCAATCACTGAAATCTTGTGCATGGGGAAGCCCCGGCTTTTTAGCTCAACTAGCGCCTGCTCTGCGTTTCGATGATTAGTAAATAGGCCGCTAGCACGTTTGAGGTTTTGGTAATTCATGAGAAATATTAAATATTCAACGCTACAAAGTTGGTAAATAGTGTGTAAAGTTGCTGGCAATAGACGCATCACAAAAACCACTTAGTTCAGAGGTGCAAAACGCTTTAGCAAAGCTGACAAAGCAATCATTGGCAGTCCGAATCCGATACAAATTAAGCCTTGGATTGGGTTCAAAGCTTCAGTGTTGAATAACTGATTCATAATGCCCCATTGGCTAAACAGGAATTGGAGAATGAAAATAGCCCCAATGCCGATCGCTACCGCGTAGCCAACTGATTCATCTTTACCGCGCAGTTTGGCGACGATCGCCGGAACGAAGCGACTGATGCTTAATAGGTAAAAAGCTTCGGCCGCTACCAATGCTTGAATTGCCATTGTCCGGGCTAGAGCTTCATTACCTGTGGTTTGGACGATCCATTCAAACATCCCAAAGATCACAATCCAGTTAAATACCGAAACTGTCAGAATCCGAGCGGTCAGCCTGCGAGACAGCAGCGGTTCATTGGCCCGTCTAGGTGGATGTTGCATGACATCGGGAGAGGGCGGCTCAAATGCCAACGGTAAGCTCAACGCAACTGAACTGACCATATTCAGCCAGAGAATTTGTACTGGCAAAATGGGTAGTGGAGTTGCCAAAAGTACGGCAATCAAGATGGTCATGGACTCTCCACCATTCACGGGCAGGATGAAGGCGATCGCCCGCAGCAAATTCTTATAAACCGTGCGCCCTTCCTCAACTGCTTTCTCGATCGAAGCAAAGTTGTCGTTTGTCAACAGCATATCCGCTGCTTCTTTTGTAACTTCGGTGCCCGTGATGCCCATCGCTATCCCAATGTCAGCTTGCTTCAGGGCGGGAGCATCGTTAACTCCATCTCCAGTCATCGCCACAATCTCGCCCTTAGACTGAAGTGCTTCGACAATGCGGAGCTTTTGCTCAGGTGCGACACGAGCAAACACGCAGCTTTGTTCAACAGCATTGGCGAATTGCTGCTGATTCATTTGAGCGAGTTCTTGACCGGTAAAAACGGGAGCCTCTTGGGTTTGATTTAGTCCCATTTGGTGCGCGATCGCTGCTGCTGTTTTGGCATGATCGCCCGTAATCATCTTGACCTGAATTCCCGCAGACCTGCAGGCTTGAATCGCTTGAATCGCTTCGGGGCGCGGCGGGTCGATCATGCCTTGCAGCCCCAGAAAAGTTAACCCTTGTTCAATATCAGAATGCTCAATTGAAGATTGAGAAGCGGGTACAACTTTCTTGGCAAGTGCCAGAACTCGTAACCCTTTTTTCGCCATTCTGTCCACGGTTTGCTTGATCGGCACGGGGTTGAGGGCGATTGCCTTTCCCTCTTCATCGAGCATCAGGCGACACCGCTTGAGAATTGCCTCTATTGAACCCTTGACATAAATCAACCGTTGTGGGCGATCGTCATGTAAGGTTGCCATGTATTGAAACTGAGATTCAAACGGCAGTGTATCGAGCCGGGTAAGCGCTTCCTCCAGTTTCTCAGCAATTAACCCCGCTTTTTGAGCTACCGCAACCAGCGCCCCTTCCGTTGGACTACCGACTACAGTCCAGTTTCCATCTTGCACTTCTAGATGGGAATCGTTGCACAACAGTCCTGCTTGCAGGCATTCATATAAGGCAGGTGCGATCGTCAAATCAACGGAATTTCCATTTACAGAAATTTCCCCGTCTGGCACATATCCTCCACCGCTAACCCGATATCGCTTTCCACCGGCATCAATCTCCTGAACTGTCATTTGATTCTCAGTCAAGGTTCCGGTTTTGTCAGAACAAATCACGGTGGTGCTACCCAGCGTCTCAATTGCCGGAAGTTTGCGAATAATGGCGTGCTGCTTTGCCATTTGGGAAACCCCGATCGCCAGTGTCACCGTTAAAATCGCGGGTAAGCCTTCAGGAATTGCGCTGACGGCAAGCGCCACAGATGCCTTGAACACCTCAACCCAAGAAAATCTCTGGGCAATGCCTGCAGCAAAGGTGAAGGCAGCCAAACCTAAAATGACATAGAGCAAAGTTTGGCTAAATTTGTCAATTTTGCGGCTCAGTGGCGTTTCCAGTGCGGTACTTTGCTGCATGAGTTGGGAGATGTGTCCGGTCTCGGTCATGTCACCGATGCTGACGACGAGTCCGCGTCCCTGTCCAAACGTTACCAGGCTTCCGGTATAGGCCATGTTGGTGCGATCGGCCAGTGCAGCGTCTGCCTCTAGCGCCTGGGATTGCTTCTGGACCGGGACAGATTCTCCCGTTAACGCTGACTCATCGACTTGTAAGTCACGGACTTCGATCAGCCGCAGGTCCGCAGACACTTTATCCCCAGAAGACAGCAAGACGAGATCGCCGGGAACCAGTTCGCTGGATGGAACCACTTGCTTTTGACCGTGGCGGAGAATGGTTGCCTCAGTTGCAACAGATTTTGCTAAAGCGGCGATCGCATTCTCTGCCTTTGACTCTTGAACGAAACCAATGGTGGCGTTCGTCAGAGCAACCCCCAAAATTACCCCTGAATCAATCCACTCTTTCAGAAATGCTGTTACTATCCCAGCAGCTAACAAAATGTATATTAGCGGCTGATTCAGTTGCTGAAAAAATCGCAACCAGGCACTTTGCTGCTTCTGAGCCGTTAGTTGATTGGGGCCGAGGATCTCGCGCCGCTCCGCTGACACCTGGGAAGATAGACCTATTTCCAGGTCTGTCTCTAAAATCCGAGCTACTTTCTCGACAGAAAGGTGATGCCAAGAGTGTTCTACTAATTTTTCTACATTGGTTGCAGTCATAACGTTTCTTGTCAAGCCAACTGCTTCTTTGTTATTTCGTCTTGATTTCTAGCGTCATTGATGAAAGTGAGGGAAAAGTGAGCGACTGATTTCTGTTACTCACATTTGGATCACATTTGCTCGCTATACTTAGGAAGAAAACAGATTAAGATAACTTATATATTTGCCAACCTTAGTTCACTGGATTTGATTTATGGTTGACTGTTGACTGTAGAAGGAGGGGTCAAAAAAATGAAAATTGCGCGAATTATTTGTTGGCAGCTTGATTCGACTTTCCGCCCGACTTGCGAAGCGCGGATTTGATATCATTCCGGCGCAGCCCGAATTGATATAAAAAGCATTACTTTTGATAGATGAACTATGGTACATTCACTGGTTAAGTTGAAATGCTCAAAGACTTCATCCTGAGTTTTATCGGCAAAATTGCGTTTCACAACAAACAAAACAAACAAAGAATATGCAATTATTAAAGCTATTTGTGCAAGGAATCTGCGTCAGCACTGTTGCAATTTTGGGTTTAGGTGCTTGCACCTCCCCTAATACTTCGCAGACAACTGTTCCATCTACTTCTGCTCCCACAACTGCCACTGGAAATACGACTGTTCCAACCACTCCAGCGCCTGCAACCACGACCGCACAGACGCCTCAGAATCAAGACGTTGACGATATTGCCGATCGCGTAGAAGAGGCCTTGGACTCCGATGCCACCCTCAAGCAATTCGATTTGGACGCAGACGATCGGGATAATTCGATTGTGTTAACAGGGCGCGTTCAAACGGCAGAACAAAAAGCATTGGCAGAACAAATTGCTCGGCAAACTGCAGCGAATGTTTCCATTAATAACGAAATCGTCACTCAGTAGTTATTAATCCTCAAGCGGCAAGAGTATTGGACGCTTCTTGCCGCTTGAGGAATTGCTCGATCGCAGCCAGGAAACCTATGGATTTGCCAACCTTATTTGACTGGATGCGATCGCAATATTGAAACAATAAACTTATTCAACGATTTCGTAACGGACTAACTGGCGAACATTTTGACGTGATAACTGGAGTTCTTGCGCGATCGCTGCCTCTATCTGGGTTGCGTCAGTCATTGGCAATTCTAATTCCAATCGCTTCAAAATGGGTTCTGCTGTTTCTACCGCAACCTGCGTGGTTCCTTGTTTTCGGTTAATCACCGCGTTGATCAGCAATATATTGACAGACACCGTTGCTTTAAGCTGGGTATCTGCCTGAAGTTTATTCTTTACTATCTGGGGTTGTTGTAATTCTTGAGCCATTAGGAAACTGGAACCAACCCAAAACGCGATCGCCACAAACGGCAATGGCAACCAAAACTCTGCGCCTGATGCTTTTAGCCAACGTCTAATCATCAGCTATTCTTTCCCATCCGTTTTGAGGCTCATACTATCTTTTTGCACTTTAATACAACTTGCTCTATCCTAAAATCTAGCTTAAAGAAGATGCGCGAATCGCCTCAAACTCTAATGCTGAAAACTGCAAGCTGCGAAGGAAGCGAGCCGAGATATGAGAGTTTTGCTGGTGGAAGATGACCCAAAGCAACTGATGCCACTTCAAACAGTTCTGTCTCAAGCAGGACATAGCGTGGATGGGGTAAAAGATGGAGAGACGGCACAGTGGCTGTTATCAGAAAAAGAATATGATTTGTTGATTTTGGACTGGATGTTGCCACATATCAGTGGGGTAAATCTCTGTCGTCAATATCGATCGGCAGGGAAAACAGCGCCGATTTTGATGATCACGGCAAGAGATACCACGCCTGAAAAAGTGACCGGGTTAGACGCAGGTGCAGATGATTACCTGGTGAAACCGATCGATTTGGTTGAATTCATGGCACGAGTGCGGGCATTAAGACGGCGATCGCCCCTTTGGCAAGGAGATACGCTCAGCCTTGAGGATCTACACCTCCACCTCGATACTCTGACTGTTGAGCGACAAGGTGCAACCGTTTCCCTCTCCAGTCGGGAGTTTCAGTTGTTGGAGTATTTTATGCGCCATCCCCGACAGGTTTTGACTCGCAGTCAAATTGAACAAGGTGTGTGGGAATGGGGGACTGAACCAGAGAGCAATGCAATTACGGTTCTAGTTCGCAAACTCCGCCAACGCTTGCAGGCTGTAGGATCGGCAGACTGGATTGAGAGCATTTACGGTATGGGTTATCGCCTCACTTCCCCTGAAAAGTCACGATCGTAAAGGCAAGCTGTGTTTAATCAAAGTCGTCGCAATCTGGCTCGTTGGTTCACCCTCTCAATGGGAAGCATTCTTGTGCTGTTTGCAGGGGTGATCTATCAGATTGAGGTAAAAGATAAATTGGAGGCACTCGATCGACTGCTATATGACAAAACTAGAGTCATGGCTGCCAGCGTGCATTATGAAGTTCGCCAAAACCAGAACCAGGTCGATCTGAGTCATGTTTCCTTGTTAGGCAGTGGTTCGCATCCCCTTGCTGAAGATCTGATTTACGTGCGCTGGTATAACGCACAAGGGCGGTTAGTTCGTTTTTTTGGGAATTCTCCTGCCGATCGGTTAAATACGCCCTTTGGTTATCTCACAGTTCGATCGACCGATCCACTTTTGGGAAAAGGAATCTGGCTGCGTCAGGTGACATTACCCGTTGAAGGTAGAACTGGGGTACTCGGTTATCTTCAGGTGGCAACTCCCCTGACAGAAACTCAAAACAGGCTCACTGAGCTTCAGATTGTGCTAACTCTCGCTGTGCCGCTGACACTGGGCTTAATTGCCCTCACAGGTTGGTTTCTCAGCGGGCTGGCCATGCAACCGATTCGGCAAGCCTATCAGCAGCTTCAGCGCTTTACAGCCGATGCCTCTCACGAGTTGCGATCGCCCCTGTCTGCCATTCTCACTAATGCCCAGCTTGGGTTGCTGATCGCGGGTGATGATTCGCGTTACCATCCTCCCTTAGAAAACATTGTAGATAGCGCAAAATCAATGGGAGCGCTGGTGAATAATTTACTACTGTTGGCTCGTCATCAAGGGCGACTTGCGCCGGAATCGCTCAGGTTAATCAATCTAAACGAGCTGCTGAGCAATTTAGCAACCCAGTTTCTCGCACTTGCAGAAGCCCAAAATATCAAACTCACCTGCGAATCACCGGAACAGCGGATTGAATTATTGGCAGATCCTGATTTGCTGCGGCAAGCAGTCGAAAACTTGCTTTACAATGCCTGTAAATATACTCCCGTTGGCGGAACTATACAGATACGCCTAATTCTTCATTCCAATTTGGCAGTTATTCAGATCATCGATACGGGAATCGGTATTCCAGAAGCGGACTTACCCTATATTTTCGATCGCTTCTATCGAGTAGACACCGATCGCTCGCAGGAGAGTGGAGGCTTTGGGCTGGGGTTGGCGATCGTCGAACAAATTGTCAAGGCACACAGCGGACAAATACAGGTGACGAGTGCAGTGGGCCTCGGCTCAACTTTCCAGGTTGAACTGCCGCTCAAACCTTATCACTAAGCTGCCTCAAACGAGAGAGAAGGTGCACTCTGCTTTCTGCTTTAGACGTAACTGTAATGTATGTGGTGTATTGGGATGAATGCCGATGAAGCTGAAACATGATTTCTGGGTTGGTTGGGCGCTAGGGGCGATCGTCCTGAGTTCTTGTTGGAACCAAACTACCTCACAAAGACAACAACCTGATACAAAACGTGAAACCTCACTGAGATCCGTCACGTTAGATAAAACAAAAGTTGTAATGGGACAAACCGTATATGTCCCTATTTACTCACATATTTATCACTACAATAGCCTGGATAATGTCATGAATTTGTCAGCCACCCTCAGTATCCGCAATACGGATCTGACAAATTCGATTATTATTACTTCGGTGCGTTACTACGATAGTGATGGGAAATTGATTAGGCAGGACATTAAGAGTCCAGTAGAACTCAAGCCGCTTGCTTCCACAGACTTTTTTATTGCAGCAGATGATACAAGTGGAGGCTCAGGTGCAAACTTTATTGTGGAGTGGGTTGCAGAAAAAACGGTTTATGATCCTGTCATTGAAGCTGTCATGATTAGTACCTCATCTTCTCAGGGCATTTCATTTATCAGTCCCGCTAAAGTTCTCAAGCAACACAAGATACAAAAATGATTTTAGAGGATTAACTTCTTGCTTTATAAGGTAGGTTTAGACTATTATAATTGGAGCATCTCATATTTGCAAAAACACTTCTTTCTTCTTCCTTATGACTCTTTTATCCTGGCTACTGACTCCTGACTCCTAATTCCAATTTCGAGCTTTGCTGCAAAAGTGAGATGCTCCCATTTTTTATTTTTAACTTTGTACATCACTATAATTATTGCGGAATAAAACGATAGCATTACTGTGCAGGACTACCAAACTTTTTTCTGTTAAGATTAGAGACCTTGAGGGTGAATACTAAAAATATAAATGAGGACTTAGGGTATGCAAAAGCGACAATTGGGGACATCACAAATTCAGATTACCCCGATAATTATGGGGACTTGGCAGGGTGCATCTCAGTTTGGCAAATACATCAAATTGAAAGTTGACCATTGAGATAAGCACAGCGAAGAGCAAGGATA
>NZ_JAUBSH010000030.1:0-71312 GCF_036704705.1 Microcoleus sp. K1-B1
TATAATATAGGGATAAGCTAAAATAAAAGGGGAACTGTATCATACTTTTCCCCTTTTACAAAATTGGGATGCTCCCAGAGCTTCTTCTGCTACAGCGGCTTTTTGAGTTAGAGTTTCAGTTGGATAATCTTGCGCTAGTTGCTCTAACAGTTTCTTAATTTCTGCTGCTGCCTCAGCTAAATTTTGCCTTTGTTCAGGTGAATTATTGTGAATAGTTCCACCTATTTGCTGAGCATTAACGTTTGTGCTGAATCCAACACCTATTGACGCTTGACTTTGATCGATTTTGGGTTCTGACATACTATCTGCTTAGTAATTACTAACTATTGTTCCCTATTATTTATTGTACCACCTATTTCCCGAACACTAATAGCCCCTGCTGCATAGCCCAGACCAATTGAGGAGCCACTTTGGTCAAGAATATTGATAGATTTATCTTCGATGTTAACTACATAAGTTCTTTCGTCATTACTATCTAAAACTTTATATAATGTTGAAACCACTTCATCCAAAAAATTTTCATCGCTGGCGACATTTTTTTCATTTATGAGAAAAATGTTTGCTTTCTCTCCCGAAGTAAAAGATACTTCAAGCACATACTCTCTTATGATGATCTCATAAGTTTTGGGTCCAAGTTCATTAAAGATTAGAGCCAGTATAATCAGTATAATTATTCCTATACCCCATGCTATTTCGATCTCTCTAATAACAAGAAATAATCCCACCAGACACATGAAAACTATAAACTCAAATGGCACTAATTTTTTATTTTTTATTCCTTTTTTTCGATTAGCTTCAGTAACTCTAAAGCCGGTAATGTTACGAATCAAATACACAGCGTTTCCTAATCTCACTGTTCTTTTGCTGAAGTATAGCTTAGTTCCTATGAGTTGAATAGGTGTGCCTGGAGGCTGAGTCGAAACCATAATTTAAATATTTCAATTTGCTTACTGACTAATATAGATTTTGGAAATAATTAAATAACATTTTTGTGTGTGCTTGAAGATAATTATATCACTACCTTCAAGACTTTAAAGAATTCCCTTTATATTTAGGTTGATTTTGAATGCGATCGCACTTGTTGAATAATTTGGATAAGTCTAAAACTAGATGTTGGTCATTTTGTCAACCCCTGATTGAATTTTTAGCGAGCGACTAAAATCCTCAAACAACCAAAAGCAGTCTCAACCTTAGCCGAAGCGAGACAACAGCAGCCCAAAACTCGCCGCCAGTTTCCCAGTACGATCGACACTTATGATAGATTTGGTTATTGCCAGACTACACTGGAAGACAAAATCAAATTAAAAATTTCGCCATAAATTCGACCGACCCGCCGATCGGGCGGGACTCTCAACTTCGTGGAACAGGCGTCCCGCCTGTGGTTGGTAAAGTAAATCTAAAATCTAAAACCTAAAATCGCGTGACTTCTGACAAATGATTGAAGTAGAACACTTAAGCAAAACTTACGGTTCGACCGCAGCGATCGCGGACGTGTCTTTTTCGGTCGAATCAGGAGAAATTCTCGGTTTTTTGGGGCCAAACGGCGCGGGCAAAACCACAACGATGCGGATTTTGTCGGGATATTTGCCGGCATCCAGCGGTACGGCCCGCATCGCCGGCATGGATGTTCACGAAAACTCGATGGCAGTCAGACAGCGCATCGGTTATCTGCCGGAAAACCCGCCACTGTATCCAGAAATGACTGTGGAAGGGTTTCTGTTTTTTGTGGCTAGGATTAAGCAAGTACCTGCGGGCGATCGCGCGCGACGAGTTACCTCCGCGATCGAACGCTGCGGCCTGGTTGATAAACGCAAAGTTTTAATCCGCAAGCTTTCTAAAGGATTTCGGCAGCGCGTCGGTATCGCCCAGGCGATCGTCCACGACCCGCCGGTGATTATCTTAGACGAACCAACCGTCGGCCTCGACCCCCGACAAATCATCGAAGTCCGCAATTTAATCAAAAGTCTTGGGGGCCAGCACACAATCATCCTTTCCACGCACATTTTGCCGGAAGTCAGCATGACTTGTAACCGCGTTACCATCATCAATCGCGGTAAAATCGTCGCTGCGGGTACTCCCGAAAATTTGATGGGAGAGTTGGCTGTGGGAGAGGGTTACGAACTCGAAGTTGAAGGCGAGGCGGATTTGGTAAACAGTCTGCTGTTGCCTTCTTTGGAAAATTTGCCGGGAGTTCGATCGATCGAATTGATTCCAAGCCAGCAATTTTTAGTGAATCGCTGCCGCTTGCGGGCCTTGTGCGAACCGGAAAGAGAACCGGGACGAGAAATTGCTACAGCTATCGTCGCCTCTGGATTTGGACTGTGCGAAATGCGTCGCTCTCGCGCTACTCTCGAAGATGTGTTTTTAAGGCTGACAGCGGCTGAAAAGAAACCGGAAGAAAATCTGGTTCACAGCGAACCGGAGGTCGATCAAAATCTTCAAGAAGCGGCAGAAATTCAAAACTCGATCGCGGATTCTGCTCAATCGGAATCGCAACCGATGATCGCGGATGCTCATCAATCGGAATCGCAACCGATTGTGGAAAATCTGCCAGTTTCAGATAGAGAAGAGTCTACCTATGATTCTCCTTCACCATCCGAACCAATTGCAGAAACCGTAGAGCCGATAGAACTTTCTCCACCAGAATTAGAATCAGTTGCAGAAACCGTAGAGCCGATAGAACATCCTCAACCAGAATTAGAACCAGTTGCAGAAACCGTAGAGCCGATAGAACATCCTCAACCAGAATTAGAATCAGTTGCAGAAACCGCAGAGTTGATTGAACATCCTCAACCAGAATCAGAACCAGTTGCAGAAACCGTAGATTTGAGTGAAGCGAAGCATCTCAATTTGGGTGTCACAGGAACCCGAGGATCTTACTCGCTAAAGATCTCTAAACAAGCAAGCAGGATGCTCACTTTTGTAAAAAATGTTTTTTATAAAAGTGAGAGACTCCCGATTGAACCTTCTCCACCAGCACCAGTTGTCGAAAATCTAGAAGTTTCAGAAACCGTAGAGTCGATCGAGCATCCTCAACCAGAATCCGAACCTGTTGTCGAAAGGCAAGAGTCGATCGAGCATCGTGAACCAGAACCAATTGTCCAAAATGTAGAAGTTTCAGAAACCGTAGAGTCGCTAGAACATTCTCAACCAGCATCCGAACCTGTTGTCGAAAGGCAAGAGTTGAGCGAGTATCATGAACCAGAACCGATTGTCGAAAATGTAGAAGTTTCAGAAACCGTAGAGTCGATCAAGCATCCTCAACCAGAATCCGAACCTGTTGTCGAAAGGCAAGAGTTGAGCGAGTATCATGAACCAGAACCGATTGTCGAAAATGTAGAAGTTTCAGAAACCGTAGAGTCGATCGAGCATCCTCAACCACAACCGATTATCGAAAATCTGCTGGTTGTCGAAACGCAAGAGTCGATCGACTATTCTCAACCAGAATCCGAACCTGTTGTCGAAAGGCAAGAGTCGATAGACTATTCTCAACCAAAATCCGAACAAATTACAGAAACACCAGAGGAAATAAGCGATTTAGAACCAGGAATGCAACCAGTCGCAGAGTTTCTGGAAACTGTAGAAAGACAAGAGTCGATCGAGCAACCTCAACCAGAACCGATTGTCGAAAATCTGCTCATTGTCGAAACAGTAGAGTCGAGCCAACCTTCTCCACCAGAACCGGTTGGTGAAAATCTGCTCATTGTCGAAACAGTAGAGTCGATCGAGCATCCTCAACCAGAACCGATTGTCGAAAATCTACTCATTGTAGAAACAGTAGAGCCGATCGAGCATTCTCAGCCAGAACCGGTTGTCGAAAATCTGCTCATTGTCGAAACAGTAGAGTCGATAGAACTTTCTCCACCAGAATCCCAACCGATTTTAGATGTGCCCAAGTCGATCGAACGTTCTCAACCAGAACCGGTTGTCGAAAATCTGCTTGTTGTCGAAACGGTAGAGTCGATCGAACATTCTCAGCCAGAACCGGTTGTTGAAAATCTGCTTGTTGTAGAAACAGTAGAGTTGAGCCAACCTTCTCAACCCGAACCCGAACCGATTTTAGATGCGCCAAAGTCGATCGAGCATTCTCCACCAGAACCGGTTGTCGAAAATCTACTTATTGTAGAAACACCAAAGTCGAGCCAACCTTCTCAACCCGAACCGATTGTCGAAAATCTCGAAGTTTCAGAAACACCAAAGTCGAGCCAACCTTCTCAACCCGAACCGATTGTCGAAAATCTAGAAGTTTCAGAAACACCAAAGTCGAGCCAACCTTCTCAACCCGAACCGGTTGTCGAAAATCTCGAAGTTTCAGAAACACCAAAGTCGAGCCAACCTTCTCAACCAGAACCGATTGTCGAAAATCTCGAAGTTTCAGAAACACCAAAGTCGAGCCAGCCTTCTCAACCAGAACCGGTTGTCGAAAATCTCGAAGTTTCAGAAACACCAAAGTCGATCGAGCTTTCTCAAACAGAACCGGTTGTCGAAAATCTCGAAGTTTCAGAAACACCAAAGTCGAGCCAACCTTCTCAACCCGAACCGGTTGTCGAAAATCTCGAAGTTTCAGAAACACCAAAGTCGATCGAGCTTTCTCAAACAGAATCCGAACCAGTTGTAAAAAAACGGCCACTTAAAAAAAAGCCACAACCGACTAGCGATTCTCGACCAGAACAGCCACCTATTACCAGAAAGGGACAAATAGAAAGAAAGCAACAGGATAGCGACAACAGCGAAAAACCACCGACAGGCGACTCAGAATGAACCAATTACCAATGGCTAATTACCCATTCCCAATTCCTAAATGTTAGTAATGATTAGTAATATTGTCGCAATTTACCGCAAAGAACTACAAAGCTATTTTGCATCGCCATTAGCCTATGCCATCGCAGCAGTCTTTTGGCTAATCACCGGCTACTTTTTAATAGCCATCCTCCTAGCCCCCGACGGGTTAATTCCCCAAATCGGCCAGCGAGACCAAATGGGAATTACCGAACCTCCCATCGACGTTGCTTACGAGTTCCTGCAACTCTTCCTGCGAATCATGGGTTCCCTTTCCTTGTTCGTACTACCCGCACTCTCAATGGGACTTTACGCAGAAGAACGCAAACGTGGCACCTTAGAACTATTAGCCACATCGCCCTTAACAAACTGGGCAGTTGCTACCGGCAAACTCCTCGGTGTTTTAACATTTTATACCACAATGTTGCTGCCCCTGCTGTTCTGCGAGGCGATCGCCCTCAGTTCCTCAACCCCACCCGTACCCCCCGGAGTTCTTCTGCTAGGACACGGCGGCTTAATCTTACTAGCAGCAGGAGTATTGTCCCTCGGAATGTTTATTTCCTCCCTCACCGACAGCACAATTTTATCCGCCATCCTCACCTTCGCTCTAGTATTATTTCTCTGGGTGATCGATGCAGTCGCCGTCAGTATCGGTGGCCCCTTCGGAACAGCATTAGGACATTTGTCGCTCCTAACAAATTACACCAATCTTGTCAAGGGAGTTTTCGATACCAGCAGTTTAATTATGTTTGCCAGTTACATCATTTTAGGAGTATTTCTGACCGCCCAATCCATCGATGCCTTGCGATATCAGCGTTCTTAAAAAAATCCGGGAAGGCTTCGGGGAATAAAGAGGAAAGATTGGGAAAGTAGGAGATTTGGAGAATTGCACATTAAAGGACACACCACCAATGCCCAATGCCCAATGCCCAATGCCCCATTCCCCATTCCCCATCCCCAATTAATGTTAGTTATTCCACTAATTTCTTGAAATAATGAGATTTATCAATCCCAAAATCGACTTTGCGTTCAAAAAAATATTCGGTTCCAGCGACAGCAAAGACATCCTGATTAATTTTTTAAACGCCATCCTTTATGAAGCACAGCCGGTCATAGAAGACTTAGAAATAATCGACTCCCAACCAGAACCTCAAACTCTCGCAACCCAAGACACACACCTAGATGTCAAAGCCACAATTAACGGCGGCAGAATCGCCCTAGTTGAAATTCAACTGCTCAACGTGCCTTCCTTTGGGAACAGAGTTTTGTACAACGCTGCCAAAAGCTACAGCCAGCAATTAACAGGAAAAGAACGCTACGAAAGACTAAAAACAGTAATTTCCTTGAAAATTGCCGACTTTGAAATGTTTGAAAATCAGCCGGAATTTATGTCGCGGTTTGTTTTTCAAGAAAAAGAGCAACAGTTTGAGTGTCCAGATACTGAAATAGAATTAGTATTTATCGAACTGCCAAAATTTAGTAAGGAATTAGCCGAATTAGAAACAACCGCAGAGCAATGGATTTACTTTCTAGAAAATACCAGCACTCTGGAGACAGTACCAGAAACACTCAGTGCAGTTCCCGAAATTCAGAAAGCTTTTAAAATTGCCAGCGAGGAAAACTTCACTCAGGAAGAATTAAATGAATTGCACAAGCAAGAACTGTGGATTCAAGACCAGCAGATTGCCATAGATGTAGCAAGAGAACAGGTGACAAAAACCGCTCAACTCTCGTTAATATTGCGTCAGCTAGTGAAGCGCTTAGGCACAATACAACCGGAAACAGAAAACAGCATCCGTCAATTAGGTATACAGGAATTAGAAGAACTAGGAGATGCCGTGCTGGATTTCAACAAGCCATCAGATTTAACAGCATGGTTGCAGGCTAATGCGATATAGAATAACATCCTCGACCCGGAAATTTTTCCCTCAATATTTACGTTATGAAAATTAGCAAAACAAATTGGAAATACGTTTTTTTGCTGGGCCCCCTCCTCATCGCAGCGGGGGTAACAGCAGCACTTGTATCTGGAGTATGGGACCCCCTGACAGTCGGTTTAGTTATTGCCGGAGCAGTGACGATCGCCCTTTGGCTGCTATATTTGAGTTACGAACAAAGCTTTTGGGGGCAGCGTTCCACTCAAGCCAGCACCAACGCCCTGATTGCTACCCTCGCCGTCTTTGTGATTCTCGGAGTAATTAACTTCATAGCCGTTCGCTATCCCGTCCGCATCGACTTAACCGAAAGCCAACAATTTACCCTTGCCCCGCAGACTCAACAAATACTGCGAAACCTGCAACAAACAGTCAAAGTTTGGGTATTTGACCCCATCCAAAATCCCCAAATTAAAGAATTGCTGCAAAGCTACAAACGCGAGGGAGGCGAAAAATTCCAATTCGAGTTTGTTGACCCGCAAGCCCAACCTGGAAAAGCGCGGGAATTTAGTATTACTAGCATCGGAGAAGTTTACCTGCAATCCGGCGACAGAAAACAGGTACTGCAAAAAGGTGGCACTGCTTTTGGTAGCGACCCAAATCAAGGTCTTTCAGAGATAAAACTTACCAATGGCTTAGAAGAAATCCTGAACACTCGCGTTGCTAGAGTTTACTTTTTGCAAGGCAAAGGAGCCCGCCCGCTACAGGAAGGTCAAGGCGGAATTCAGCAAGCTGAAAAAGCTTTGAAAGATAAATACTACAACGTCCAAACGCTGAATTTGACCGAACGCAAAGAAGTGCCAGAAGATGCAGATGCTTTAATCGTTCCCGGCCAGGACAAACCGTTTTCCGATACAGAAATTAAAGCACTAAGAGCTTATCTCGATCGCGGCGGCAGTTTATTGTTAATGGTAGACCCGGCAATTGATACGGGATTGGGCAAATTGCTGGAAGAATGGGGCGTAAAACTAGACGCCCGTTTGGCCATCGATGCTTCGGGCACTGGTCAAAGATTTGGGCTGGGCCCCACGGTTCCCACAGTCAGGCGCTACGGCGAACATCCGATTACTCAAAGTTTTGGCAACGGTATTTCATTTTATCCATTTGCGCGTGCTTTGGAAAACTCGCCAGTAGAAGGGATAGAGGCAAAACCGCTGATTTGGACGAGTCAGGAAAGTTGGGCGGAAAGCGATTTAACGACTAAGAAATTGGAGTTTGATCAGAAGACCGATCGACAAGGCCCGCTATTATTAGGTGTAGCTTTAGTTCGATCGTCCACTGACAGCACTCCCTCAAAGCCCTCACCTTCACCAACACCAACTTCGCCCTCGCCTTCACCCCAAGCATCACCGACAACATCACCATCCCCGACAACTTCCCCATCGCCGATAGATTCCCCATCGCCGATAGATTCACCATCGCCGACAACTTCGCCATCGCCGATAGATTCACCATCACCGACAGACTCACCATCACCGACAGACTCACCATCGCCTTCACCCCAAGTATCGCCGACAGATTCGCCATCTCCGACAACTTCACCATCACCGACAACTTCCCCATCTCCGACAGATTCGCCATCTCCGACAGATTCACCATCTCCGACAACTTCCCCATCGCCGACAACTTCACCAACAGCTTCCCCAATCAGCTATTCGGTGATTGTCTCGCAAGAAGCAACGCCTCCAGCATTACCGACGACTTCGCCAACACCGACAGCATCTCCCACAGCATCTCCCACAGCATCTCCCAGTCCAACCGCAACTCCTTCTGTGCCTTCAGCTTCTAGAAAAACATCGCGAATGGTAGTAATTGGCACATCTCAATTTGTGACTAACGGTTGGTTTGACCAACAACTCAATAGCGACGTGTTTCTCAATTCAGTTAGTTGGTTGAGTAAACCAGACCAGCAAAGCTTTTCTATCAGTCCGAAAAAAGCTACTAACCGCCGCATTAATATGACGGCCCTCCAAGTAGGATTGCTGGTATTAGCTTGGCTAATGTGGCCTTTACTCGGACTGGGAATTGGCGGCGCTATCTGGTGGAAGAGAAGATAAGTTAGTTGACTGTTAACTGTTAACTGTTGACTGTTGACTGTTGACTGTTGACTGTTGTCAGTTGACCGTTGACCGTTGTCAGTTGACCGTTGTCAGTTGACCGTTGACTGTTGTTATTAATAACAGATTCCCCAATGCCCAATTCCCAATTCCCAATGCCCAATTCTCAGTTATTATGAAATTGCAGAAAAATACATTAGTATTGATAGCCGTCGCGCTGAGCATGACGGGGTTGGTTGCTTTGTTCGAGATGCAAGTATCTCCGAAACAGGAAGCAGCTAAGGAAGAAAAACAGAAAATTTTTGCTTTTAACTCCGATCGCATACAATTCTTTACAGTCAAAACTCCCGAAAAAATCTTGACTTTTGAGCGAGTTTATGCTACAAAAGGAGGCAAGTCTAGCTGGGAAATGAAATTGCCAGTGCAAGCACACGCGAGTCAGGCATCGGTGGATTTTTTGCTAGACAGGCTGGCAACAGGAAAGAGCGATCGCACGATTAATACTACTGCTGCTCAACTGCCAGAATTCGGTCTCGACCAACCCCAAGCTACAGTCACAGTAAAACTGGACAACCAGGAAACTCACCGCCTAGTTTTAGGGAAAACAGACTTTAGCGGCCGCTTCTTGTACGCTCAAGCCAATCCGCCGGAAGCGCCCCCTCAAAATTCAGCCCAAAATTTGCCCGTGCTGCTAGTGCCTTTTGACTTTAAAAATGCCGTCCAGCGACCTTTGTCAGAGTGGAAAAAAGCAGAAGCACCCAAAACAGACAAACCGCAAAAACCCTCTCCGACGCCAAGTCCTGAGAATCAATAAATGGCCAGTCACTCCTCGATGTTGCACCATTCTCAATAAGGCTTTTATGAACAGGCTTTTCGGCCTGTTCCACAAAGAGTAAATTTTTTTGTGGAACAGGCATCTTGCCTGTTGCTGACGCCTGTTGCTGACAAGGGTGCACTCTGGGATAGAATTTAAAGAACAAATCCCAAAACCTGTTACATCCAACATTCCTCACCTAAAATACAGAAAAGTCTAAACTTAAACTGTATTTAAGTGGCGTGCATTACCCCCAGGAAAGGGCGAATATGTTTCAGACAGCACTCAACCAAGGTACGACAGCAACGGATACAGCGCTTGACGTTGAACTCCGCAAGGTATTTAAGGTATTTAACGGCGAAACCGCAGTCCGCGGAGTTGACCTCAACATCCGCCAAGGAGAATTTTTTAGCATCCTCGGGCCGAGTGGCTGCGGCAAGACTACGACGCTGCGCTTAATCGCTGGGTTCGAGACTCCCTCGGCGGGCGAATTGATGATTCGGGGCCAGTCGATGACCAACACTCCAGCTTACCGCCGTCCGGTAAATACTGTGTTTCAAAGCTATGCTTTGTTCGGACACATGAATGTCTGGGACAATATCGCTTTTGGATTGCGGATCAAAAAGCTGGGGAAAGCAGAAATTGAAGAACGGGTACGGGAAGTTTTGCAATTGGTGAAAATGGAATCTTTCGCCAACAGGTTTCCCGGTCAAATGTCGGGCGGTCAGCAGCAGCGGGTGGCTTTGGCGAGAGCTCTGGTAAATCGACCGGCGGTTCTGCTGCTGGACGAACCTCTGGGTGCTCTGGATTTGAAGTTGCGGAAGCAGATGCAGTTGGAACTGTCGAATTTGCATCAAGAATTGGGTTTGACTTTTGTGATGGTGACTCACGACCAAGAAGAGGCGATGAGTCTGTCTGACCGGATTGCGGTGATGCACGAGGGGAGGATTGAGCAAATTGGCTCTCCTGAAGAAATTTATGAGTGTCCGCAGACGGCTTTTGTGGCGGATTTTATTGGCGATACGAATTTGTTTGCGGGTACGGTAGAATCGATCGACCGATCGACTATCACAGTTCGCACATCAGCCAATCTGAAAATAATCGTTCAGCAGTCGGATATGTGGAATGGTGTCACAGGCGACTCTGTTGTGGTCAGCGTTCGGCCGGAAAAAGTATATTTGAATCTCTACCAGCCGGAAGTTTCGGTCAACTGTTTTGAAGGGCGGCTCAAAAATACTATGTACATGGGGACGCACGTTCATTACGTCGTTGAGTTGGCTTCGGGCGATAAAATTACTGTACGCCAGCCAAATACTGGCGGTTCTTTCCCAGATCCGCACACGCCGATTTACGCTTATTGGGGAACTACTGATTGTCTGGCTTTGACCGATCGGAATTAGTTGGCATTTGGTAGTTGGTATTAGTCATTAGTCATTAGTCATTGGTTATTTGTGGGTGGTTGGTTCTCCTAACAAATAACGTAGGACTATTCCCAATTAACAATTCCCAATTACCAATTCCCCAATCTTCAATCTCCAAATCTAAAATCTAAAATCTAAAATCTAAAATCTAAAATCGAACTGTGCCTCCGACTAACTTACCAATTTCCAGGATTTTTCCGGCTAATTCTACACGCCGTCAGTTCCTAAAAAATTCGGCGGCGACAATTTCCGGGTTAGCTGTTTCGAGTTGCGGCTGGCGACTTGCAGACGTACAATCAGCTCCTCCCGTCAAAGGTGCTGCCGACCAACTTTTCATCTATACTTGGGCCGGCTATACAGATAACGCTTTGCTCGATCGCTTTGCCGAAAAAACTGGCATTCGCGTAGTGGCCGACGTGTTTAGCTCCAACGAAGAGATGCTGGCGAGAGTTCAAGCCGGTGGCGCCCGCGCCTACAGCATCATTTACCCATCTGACTACATGGTGGTTCAAATGACGGAACTGGGGCTGTTGAGCCCATTAGACCACTCGATTTTGGGCGGGATAGATCGGCTCAAAAAACAGTTTCAAAACCCTGTTTATGACCCAGGAAACCGCTACAGCGTGCCTTTGAGTTGGGGAACCACAGGCTTAATTTACAACAGCGAACAACTCAAAGAAGCTCCTGAAGATTGGGACTATTTGTGGCAGCACAAACAGGAGTTAGCAAAGCGAATGACGCTGGCGAGTGATGTTCGAGAAGTCATGGGCGCTGCGTTGCGGATGCTGGGCTATTCTCTGAATTCTACGAACCAAGAGCAAGTGAAACAAGCTTACGAAAAGTTGGTGGAACTCAAACCTGCGATCGCATCTTTTACGACTGATGCTTGGCGGCCTCAAATGCTGACGGGGGATTTGAAAGTAGCTATGTGTTATTCTTCTGATGCTAATGAAGTAATTTCAGATAACGATAAATTGAAGTATGTCGTGCCCAAAAGCGGTTCTTCTCTGTGGACTGACACTTTAGTAATTCCTCAAGGTGCTCCCAATCCCGAAGCAGCTTATAAATGGATTAACTTTTTGCTGCAAGCCGATGTCGCTGCTTCTTTAGTAGAACGGCTCAGTTTTTCAACTCCTTCGGAAGATGCTTTTAGTTTGTTGACGCCGGAAGTCCGCGAAAACGAGATTCTTTTCCCTTCGGAAGATATTTTGAAAAAGTGCGAAGGTGTGGCTCCGGTAGGGAAATTTATGGAAGTGTACGATCGCTATTGGACTCAATTAACCAGCGGCTAATCATCAAACCTAGGGCGGGTTTTACACGCAATCTCTGATTCTCACCCAATATTTACATAAACCCGCCCCCGTACAGCAGATCGCCCAATCTATCCGTATTATATCCGCGTTAATCCGCGTTCATCAGCGGTTAAAAACTCAAAAAAATTGCTCTATGGCTGTTTCAACTAGAACTCCCCCTCCTATTCCTCCCAATTCTTCTTTGAAGCCTGAGACTGTTTCCCCGTGGTCTGCTTGGGCTGGGCCACTGGCATTATTGGGCCCTTCTGGCTTGTTGCTGCTTTTATTATTAGTCATACCAACCCTGGTGATTTTTCAGCTTAGTTTGGTGCCGAATATTAAGCCGGGAGATTTGGTGAATCCTTCGGGAATCGGCAATTACCTGCGAGTGTTTGAGCCGCTGAATTTGCAGGTGATGGGTCGATCGCTCTTTTTCGCAACGGGGACTACTATTCTGTGTTTGCTGCTGGGATTTCCCGTCGCTTACTGGATAGCCCTCAATGTCTCAAAAAAGTGGCGGAATTTAACTTTGTTAGGCTTTGTGTTGCCGCTGTGGACTTCTTCGCTGTTGCGATCGTATGCTTGGATTACAATTCTGCGTCCTACGGGGGTTCTCAACTCGCTGCTGGCACTTGTAGGCATTCCTCCTCTGGAATTGCTTAATCAAAGTTCCGCAGTTTTAATCGGCATGGCTTACAGTTATTTGCCTTATATCGTGACAATTCTCTACGCATCTTTGGAAAAGTTAGACCGCAGGTTGCTAGAAGCATCTCAGGATTTGGGTGCGAATCCAGTGGAAACTTTCTGGAAAGTGACAGTACCTCAGACGATGCCGGGAATTGCTGCGGGTTCTTTGCTAGTATTTATTAGCTGTTTGGGCGATTTTGTCGATCCAGAGTTGCTCGGTGGAGCTTCGAGCATGACGGCGGCTCGTTTGATTTACAATCAATTTTTGGGGGCGACTCAAAATTGGGGGCTGGGTTCGGCTCTGAGTATGGTATTAATCTTTGCAGTGAGTATCGGAATTGCCCTTTTGCTCAAATATGGCGATCGTAATGCAATTTAAGTTAGTTGACTGTTGACTGTTGACTGTTCCATAACCAATTACTAATTACCAATTACCCATTACCCATTACCGAGAAATGGAAAAGACCGCCGACAATCCACAGGAGGAAATACAAGCCGATATGTACTTAAAACCTAAATTTAAGATTTCTTGGCAGGTAATATTTGCCGTTTTGATGTTTTTTTATATGTACCTGCCCATCCTGGTACTCACATTTTACAGCTTTAACAAATCGCGTTTTAGCGCCGGCTGGGAAGGATTTACTTTAGATTGGTACGTTAAATTATTTAGCGATACGCGGATTTTAGTTGCCCTGAGAAACAGTTTAACAGTGGCTGTGTGTGCAGTGGCAATCTCGGCTGTTCTCGGCACTTTGATGGCAGTTGGTTTAGCCCGCTACCGCTTTCCTGGCAAGAGTTTATATCAGGGAGTTTCCTACTTGCCGATTATTATTCCAGATATTGCTACCGCAGTTGCTACTCTGGTATTTTTAGCAGCGCTGGCTATTCCTCTAAGTTTGTGGACAATTGTCGCCGCTCACATTGTGTTTTGTCTGGCTTACATCGCCCTAGCTGTTTCTACTAGATTGGCCGATTTAAACCCGTATTTAGAAGAGGCTGCCTTGGATTTGGGTGCAACGCCTGTTGAAGCTTTTATTAAGGTTTTGCTCCCTCAATTAATACCCGGAATTGTTTCGGGTTGTCTACTGTCTTTTGTCCTCAGCATGGACGATTTTTTGATTGCGAGTTTTACCGCAGGTAGCGGGACTACAACTCTGCCAATGGAAATTTTTAGCCGGATTCGGACTGGGGTAAAACCGGATATTAATGCTCTCAGCGTGCTGTTGATAGTAGGTTCGGGAGGATTGGCATTTTTAGCCGAATATTTGCGCGGCCGGGGCGAGCAAAAACGGACTCATTAGGATGTGGGCAGTGGGCAGTTGACAGTTGGCAGTTGGCAGTTGACAGTTGGCAGTTGACAGTTGGTTATTTGTGAGTTGTTACCAATGCCCCATGCCCCATGCCCCATGCCCCATGCCCCATGCTGCTACTTTGCTGCTGGTAATTTCACCTTAGTAGCCAAACCTACTGCTTCCAAAACTTGAATTGTCATCCAAGTGAAGTCAATTTCCCACCATTCCATCCCGTGACGCGCAGAGTATTGATAAGCATGGTGGTTGTTGTGCCAGCCTTCACCGTAAGTCAGGACAGCCACCCACCAACAGTTAGTAGAACTATCGTTTGTTTCGTAGGTGCGGTAGCCAAATTTGTGAGTGGCGCTGTTAACAAACCACGTGCAGTGATACACCAAAACTAAGCGTACAAAAATTACCCACACTACAAACGGCCAGCCTGCTGCTAAGTAAAGCAAGACGCCAAAGACGATTTGCATCGGGAGAAAGTAGTTTTGCAAAAATTGGTAAAATGGATCGCTCGAAATGTCTTTTGTGCAGCGGGAAATTTCAGCGTGAGCTGGACCTTTATATAGCATCCAGCCAATGTGACTCCACCAAAAACCCTTTTGGGCATTGTGAGGGTCGATCGCATTTTGGTCAGAGTGGGTGTGGTGCAATCGGTGCAGCCCAACCCAATCAATTATTCCTCCTTGACAGGCAAGGGCTCCGCAAAATGCTAGAAAGTATTCTACGAATTTTGGTGTCTGAAAACTGCGGTGGGTGAGCATACGATGCCATCCGAGAGTTATTCCCAAACCGCCGGTTATCCAGTGCATGAATACTGTTAAACCAACTGCTGTCCAATTGAAGTTACTGGGTAGCAGTGCGAACAAAGCGCCGATATGAAGTCCTGCTAAACTAATAACGTGCTTCCAATTGTATTGGAGTTTTTCTTGCGTTGCAATTGTCATTCTCTTTTTGATTTCTGATGAGATGCCGATCTAGATTCACGCATAATAGTTGGGATTGAGCAGTGAACTTTTTTTTCTGCACTCTTGCCCAAACTAATAAAGAATCAATGATAGATTTGAGATTAGGATTGAAAAAGATTTACGGTTGTATTCTGAAAATAAAAAATTTGGCTGCCAAACAAAATTTTTTGTTCCCAATTATATTATAACTGATTCTGGTTTTGGTTGGGTCGATCGCACCAGGAGATTCGATCTGTGTTCAACCCAACCTATACCGATCGCAAAAAACAGGATTAGGCATTGGTCACCAGCCATTAGTCCAGAACTGATGACCTACAACCAATGACTAATTGCCGATCGCTATTTTTCTGCTAATTTCACTTTGGTTGCCAAACCCAGCGATTGCAGCAGTTGAATTGTCATCCAGGTGAAGTCGATTTCCCACCATTGAAGACCGTGGCGCGCCGAGTATTGAAAGGCGTGGTGGTTGTTGTGCCAGCCTTCGCCGTAGGTGAGCAGGGCAACCCACCAGCAGTTGGTCGAGCGATCGCCCGACTCGTAGGTGCGGTAGCCAAATTTGTGGGTAGCGCTGTTAACCAGCCAAGTGCAGTGGAACACCACCACGATCCGCATAAACACGCCCCAAACCACGAAAGACCAGCCGCCTAATAAATAAAGCAACACACCGAAGACAACTTGGATGGGGATAAAATATGCTTGGAGAAACTTGTATACTGGGTCGTCGCCGATGTCTTTAGTAAAGCGGGGGATTTCAACTCTGATCGGAAGATCCGAGAGCATCCAGCCCATGTGGCTCCACCAGAAGCCTTGATTGGAATCGTGGGGATCTGTTTCGGTGTCGGAATGTATGTGGTGTAACCGGTGCATTCCTACCCAGTCGATCGGGCCACCTTCACAGGAAAGGGTACCGCAAATAACTAGAAAATACTCTAGCCATTTCGGTGTTTGAAAACTGCGGTGGGTGACGAGGCGGTGATATCCGAGAGTAATTCCTAAACCACCTGTTACCCAATGCAGGAAGACTGCTAGCCCGACCGCAGACCAGCTAAAATTACCCGGCAGCAAAGCAAATAAAGCACCGATGTGCAGAAAGGCCATAAAGCCTACGACAGGCCAATCAGGAGAAGTTTTTTTGGAAGTTGCAATCGTCATGAATATATTATGTTTACAAACTAGGGGCCGCATCTACGCCATAATGAACAGCGCGCACGCAAAGGGTGAGCGAGGTATAGATGAATAGCGTTTCACGGCTACAGGAAGCAGAACAGGCACTCTTTCAGATTTTTTCTGGTATTGACACTACAGTCAAGCAAAATCTTCAACGAGTCTTAAAAGCTTTTCGCAGCCACCGGGTTGGAGTCCACCATTTTGCAGGGGTTACGGGTTACGGCCACGATGATTTGGGTCGGGAGACTTTGGACGGGGTGTTTGCCGAAGTGGTAGGGGCCCAGGCTGCGGCTGTCCGGGTACAGTTTGTTTCGGGTACTCACGCGATCGCCTGTGCTCTTTTTGGCATCCTGCGTCCTGGTGACGAAATGTTGGCAGTGGCTGGTTCTCCCTACGATACTTTAGAAGAAGTGATCGGCTTGCGCGGGCAAGGTCAAGGTTCACTGCTTGAGTTTGGCATTAGTTACCGTGAGTTGCCTCTAACTCGCGAAGGAAGTTTGGATTGGCAGGCATTGAGCTCTACTATTTCAGCAAAGACTCGCCTGGTTTTTATCCAGCGCTCTTGCGGCTATTCTTGGCGGTCGAGTTTGTCTATTTCTGAGATCGAAAAAATCGTCGCCATAGTCAAACATCAGAATCCTAACACAATTTGCTTTGTTGATAATTGTTACGGAGAGTTTGTTGATGATTGCGAACCTACTGCTGTGGGTGCGGATCTGATGGCTGGTTCTTTAATCAAAAATCCGGGGGGTACGATCGTCCCTGCGGGCGGTTACGTCGCCGGCAGGGCGGATTTAGTGGAGGCGGCAACTTGTCGCTTGACGGCGCCGGGAATCGGCAGCAGCGGCGGCGCAACTTTTGATTTGAATCGGTTGCTGTTTCAGGGTTTGTTTATGGCTCCCGGTTGTGTGGGGGAGGCAATGAAGGGAAATCATTTGACGGCTTATATTTTTTATAAGTTGGGTTATCGAGTGAATCCTATGCCTTTGGCTAGAAGACGAGATGTGATTCAGGCGATCGAATTCGGTTCTGCTGATAAGTTAATTGCTTTTTGTCGCGCCGTTCAGCAAAATTCTCCCGTGGGTTCCTATTTAGATCCGGTGCCGGCTCCGATGCACGGGTATGAAAGTCAGTTAGTGATGGCTGGGGGTACTTTTATTGATGGGAGTACGTCGGAGTTTTCGGCTGACGGGCCTCTGCGGGAGCCTTACGTGGCTTTTTGTCAGGGGGGGACTCATTGGACTCATGTATCGATCGCCCTGGAGGATGCGATCGAGGCTGTTGGCCCCGCTAATTAGGGCGCGGGCGCACTTCCGTTGATGATGGTGCGCCCTATTGAGGTCGATCGGCGAGATTTGTCACTAATCGACCGTCTTCCATGTAGATAATTCGATCGGCAATATCGAGAATGCGGTTATCGTGCGTTACTAGCAAAATCGTGCAGCCTTGTTCTTTTGCTAGTTTTTGCATAATTTCTACGACATCTCGCCCGGATTTTTTGTCCAAAGCGGCGGTTGGTTCGTCCGCTAAAACTATTTTAGGGTGGCTAACTAACGCGCGGGCGATCGCAACTCTTTGTTTTTGCCCTCCCGACAAATTTTCGGGGTAATAATTAGCCCGCTCTCCCAAACCCACTGCTTCTAACATAGCTATGGACAAAGCATCCATATTCTGATTTAGCATTTCTGTGTGCAGTTCCAAAGACATTCGCACGTTTTGCTTGGCTGTCAAGAATGTCATCAAGTTATGTGCTTGAAAAATATAGCCAATTTGCTTTCTGAGTTTAGTTAACTGAGTTTTGCTAGCTCCGTGTATTTCTTGCCCAAGAATTTTGAGACTGCCTTCTTGAGCCGAACGCAGCCCGCCTAACATTGTCAATAAAGTTGTTTTGCCGGAACCAGAGGGCCCCGTCATAATGACTATTTCTCCGGGGTTTATATCGAGATTTATGTCAAATAAGGCTTGTTTTTTGAGAGAGCCTTGACCGAAGTAATGGTTGAGGTTTTGGACTGAAATTACTGGTTCGGTTGCGGTAGTTGAGTTAGCGGGAAAATTTAGGGTTTGCATAATGATTTTTGGGAGTTTTTTTGACCGCAGATGCAGGCAGATTGACCCTGATGAAGGCAGATTAGAAGATGTCTGCGGGGTCGGCTGATTGGAGTTTGCGGAGGGCGAGGGCGCCGGAACCTGTACACATCACGATCGTCAAACTTAACACTACAACCGCTCGATTTGTGGTCATCGCAATTGGCAGTAAAGTGGCAGATTGTGCTAGCGAATACAGTCCGTTGGCTAAAACAATTCCCGGCATAAAACCTAATACAGCTAATAGCAGAGCTTCCTGAATTAAGACTCCGACTAAATAGCGATCGCTATATCCCATTGCTTTTAAAGTCGCATATTCCGCTAAGTGATCGGAAACGTCCGAGTAAAGAATTTGGTAAACAATAATCAGACCAACAACGAATCCGATAATTGTACCGAATCCGAAAATAAAGCCGATCGGAGTAGCATTGGCCCAATAAGCTTTTTCAATTTCTGCAAATTCCGCTAGGGTTAAAACTTTGACATCATCGGGCAATATAGCTTTGAGCATTGACTGAGTTTTTTTGATATCGGCATCGGGTTGTAGGTTGATTAAGCCGACATCAACTTGATCGGGTGTGCGATCGGGAAATAAGTTCATGAATGTAGAATCGCTGGCAATGACATTGCCGTCAGCCACGAAGGAAGTACCGAGAGTAAAGACTCCTCCTACTTGAATATTGCGTTTATTGAGTTCAGTTTCGAGGGTAGATTGTTTGTGAAAAATATTGGCAATCTCGCCGTATTCAGGTCGAGAAGATTGGTCAAACAACACATGATTAAACATTTGAATTTGAGGCAATTTTTCATTGACATCAGGCAAATTAAATGTTATGTTGCCGGGGTCGATTCCAAAAATTAAAATCGATCGAGTAGTGCGGGTTGTGGGATTTCGCCACTCTCCCATACCAATATATAAGGAAGTAACGGATTTTACTCCTTCTACTCCTTGTGCTTGGTAAAGTCGCTCTCGGTTAAAGTCTTTTACCGCAGCAAAAGTTTCAAATTGAGGATTGATTAAAACTAAATCTGTCTGTAAACTTTGGTGCGGCTTAACAGCAGAATCGAATAGTGCATCTTGAAATCCCAGTTGCACAAAAATCAGAATATCTGCAAAGGCAATTCCTGCAATAGCAACAGCGAGGCGGGTTTTTTCTCTAGTTACTTGCAACCATGCCAGGGGTGTTTTGCGAAACATAAATTGTGGGAATTGGGAATTGGGAATTGGGAATTTATTGTTGGTTATTTAAAGCCGTTTCTTCAAGTTTGCGTTGTCGCATTAGGAGAAATAAAGGCAAACCCAGGGAAACACCAACCAGTAAAGTGGCAATATAAATCCACAAGTTTTTCATTCTCAGACGCGAACCTTCGCTAAATACAAAAAACAAAAAAACCACGGCAGAGACGATTACATCCATACCAAAAAAGCCGGATATTTGATTGGCAAACAATTGTCCGAAGAAAGCGTTAATATTCAACCCTTTTTCTAAGAGAAACGGGAGAAACTGGGAATACGGTAAAGCAGTACCCAGAATACAGAGAACTAAGTATGCAATTTGAAGCATTGGTAAACCTCCAGTTTGTTAATTTTAAATCGCTATATTTGCGAGTTTACTCAGCATTACTGAGCGCTTTAATATCAGATTGCATAATTAAGTTAATGTTGCGAGAAATCTTGTCAATTTCCCAATCCCACCACCGAATTTCTAATAGTTGTGCAACTTCCGCATCGCTGAAACGCTGTCTGATTGAATGTGCGGGGTTTCCACCGACAACGGTGTAAGCGGGAACATCTTTTACTACAACTGTTTTGGCGGCCACGATTGCACCGTCGCCGATTTTGACTCCCGGCATAATCACCGATTCATAGCCGATCCAAACGTCATTGCCGATCGCAGTATCGCCTTTACTTGGCAGTTCCATTAATAGATTCATGGCTGTTTCCCAACCATTCCCAAAGACGGGAAAAGGATAAGTAGAAATGCCGTCTAATTTGTGATTTGCACCGTTCATAATGAATTTGACGTTAGTGGCAATCGCACAAAATTTACCAATAATTAATTTGTCACTGCCGTAATTGTAAAGTACATTTTTTTCAAAGTTTTCTGGCTCGATTGGATCGTCATAATATGAGTAATCGCCGACGATAATATTGGGGGATTTTATGAAGTTTTTGATAAAGCAAACCCTGCGCTGGTCTGCCATCGGATAAGGTCGGTTCGGATCGGGGCCAAATTCTACCATAACTTTCAATCCTCCAAGGTTTTTAGTAAAGACTTTAGTTTTGTTTAATTGCTACTTGTACCTGCAAATTGGTCAATCCCGCAACTTGTTTGCTAGCTTCAGGATTCAGGTAAATTTTTACTTCTACTACTCGGCTATCCAAGTTTTCTCCTGGTTGGTTACTAAACACATTTTGTTTACTTACTTTTAACGCAATCTCTTTGACAGTTCCCTGCAACTCTCCTGAGAATGCTTGGCTAATAACCGCTGCTTTTTGTCCCAGCTTAATTTTGCTGATGTCGGTTTGATAAATTTCCGCAACGACTACCATTTGGTCAGTTTTTCCTAAGTCTGTAATGCCGTCATCGCTGATTTTTTCACCAGCACGAGTATGAATTTTCAGGATTTTTCCAGGATTTGGCGCGCGGATGGAAGCTTGATTTAACTCGGTTTGGGCGCGCTTCACTTGGGCGATCGCACTTTCGATCTCAGCTTCGGCTGCTTGCACGTCCACGGGGCGCACTTCGGCTATTTTGTCAAGAGTTGATTTCGCTTCTTCTAGTTGTTCGATGCCAGTTTCTTGAATGCGTTTGAGTGTTGCTTGAGCTTCGTTAAGCTGCTGGATTGATGTACTGTTAATGCGATCGAGATTTGCTTCTGCTTCGTTAATTTGCTGTTTGGCGGTATTGTTAATGCGATCGAGGTTTGCTTGCGCTTCTTCAAGTTGCTGCTTTGCCGTATTATTAATTCGGCTGAGATTAGCTTGTGCTTCTTTAATTTGCTGGCGACTTGTTTCTAATGCCAGCCGCTTAGTATCTCTTACGGATTTAGAAACTGCACCTTCACCCGCGAGTTGCTGATGTCGGAAATCTTCAGTTTTAGCATTATTAAACTCGGCTTGCAATTTGTCTATCGCTGCTATTTGTGCAGTTTTTTCTCCTTGCCATTGTGCCGCTATTCGGCTAATTGTTGCCTGTTGTGCTTTCCTCTCCCCTTGCCACTGGGCCGTGATTCGGCTGATAGTTGCCTGCTGTGCGGTTCTGTCGCCTTGCCATTGCGCTTGCAGGCGATCAACTGTTGCTTGTTGTGCAGCTTTGTTGCCTTGCAGATCCGCTTCTAGCTTGGCAATTGTGGCAGATTGTGCGGCAAGTTCTCCCGACTTTGCACCAGCTTTTACTTGTGCTAAACGGGATCGAGCAACTTTGACTTTCTCTTGAGTTTCATCTAAAACAGATTGCAGCCGATCGCGCGCATCCAAAATCGCGATTAGTTGTCCTGCTTTGACTCGATCGCCCTCTTTGACTAAAAGCTGGGAAATGCGATCGCCATCTAAACTCTGCGATACTCCCAAGCGAACCACTTCTCCTTGCGGTTCCAATCTTCCCAATGCCGTTATTTTCCTCACTGGCGGTATTTCTGCTGGCAAAGGTTCCGTATTTTGAGCCAACGGTACAAACTGAGAAATCCCGTAAAAAGCTGTGCCGATGGTAATTATGCTGCCAGCAATTGCCATTCCGATTCCTAATCGATTTTTAGGTTTAATAAAAGATGGAAAGTTCATACTTGTCCTCTATTTGCAGCTAGGTTTTTTCTAAATAAGCGAGCAACATCTCTTTTAGTACAATCGATTGTTCTGCAATAGATATTCTTTCACCTTGATAAAACCTTCTTACCAGCAAACCGTCAGCATAACAAATGATAAATTTAGAGATCGCTGGGTCGGAGATACCTAAGTAGCAATTTAGTGCCTCTTCGTAACGCTTTCCCGATTGCTGAAGCGCTTGATTGTTATTAATTTCTTGGCGAGTTTTTTGTTGACAAAAATCAAATATCATTAACAAGCTTTTCAGAATGTAATCCTCATTTTGGCTGAGGTATTCCATCAGTTTGTCAACTTTTTTTGCTAGGGTTGGCGGATTTCCCAATTCAGCAAGTGCTTCTTCTTTTGTATCTTCATAGCTCAAGTATTCGATTAACTGCTCGAACAAACTTTCTTTACTCGGGAAGTAGTGGTAAAGGGTTCCTGTAGAAACTCCGATTCCCGATCCAATTTCGCGCATAGTTACTGAGGAGTAACCTTTTTCGGCAAATATCTCAAAGCATTTGTTGAGTAGTTCTTTGCGGTATTGATCGCGGTCAACTATTTTTGGCATGGGTGAATAGATTTTAGATTTTAGATTATCTAAAGTCTAAAATTTATTGGTCTGATAATTCTATATCGAACGTGCGATATAGTATCCCTCGCTACAAAATTGATTTTTTGCGTTAGCGGGCGGAATTGAGATATATCGAACAATCGTTATATTTAATAGAACACAGAGTCGTAGAGTTTGTCAAGGGTGAGAGAGAATTTTTTGGTCGATCGCCCTGCAAGAAATGAGACACAATGGTAAAAGCCAACATCCATCCGTGTTGCGAAGCGGTTAAAAATCCCAAATTAATATTAAACAAGCGATCGCAGTGAAAGAATTTATGAGAGTACGAACCTACGAAATCGGTGATACCCAACAAATTGTAAAACTGTTTTACGACACCGTACACGAAGTAAACATCCGCGATTACACACAAGCACAAGTAGATGCTTGGGCACCAGCAGATATGGATATCGAAAGTTGGACTAAAAGTTTAAGCAGTAAATTTACTTTTGTAGCAGAAGAGGGTGATACAATTGCAGGTTTTGGGGAATTAGAAGCAAGCGGCCATATCGATCGCTTTTACTGTCATCAAGATTTTCAAAGACAAGGAGTCGGTAGGTTAATTTTAAAACAAATTGAGTCAAAAGCCAAAGATTTAGGAATTAACAAGTTATTTACAGAAGCCAGCATTACAGCTCGACCTTTTTTTGAAACCCAGGGATTTATGGTGATTAGAAAACAAGAAGTAGAACGGAGAGGACAAAAATTCATCAACTTTGCGATGGAAAAAAATATATAAACAACGAGTTGTGTAAAATTAGATCGAAGAGTTTTACTCAGGAGTTGCGATGGTGACGGAAGCTACAAATGTGCTGGGCGGAAAGTTAGAGAATTGCTGCACGTCTCCGATGACGGGGTATTATCGGGACGGCAAATGTAATACAGGTGGTGGCGACTTTGGGGCTCACACTGTTTGTGCTCAACTGACAGAAGAGTTTTTGCAATTCACTAAATCGAACGGAAATGATTTGAGCACTCCGGTTCCCGAATTTAACTTTCCCGGTTTGAAGCCTGGGGATTGCTGGTGTTTGTGCGCCTCTCGCTGGAAGGAAGCTATGGATGCGGGAGTAGCGCCACCTGTGGTTTTGGCCGCGACTCACGCCTTGACTTTGGAATACGTTTCTTTGGATGAATTGAAGCAGCACGCTGTTGATTTGTAGGAGGATGTTGGTGTGCGATCCTCTTCGAGGGCTTTCCTTCGGAGCGCAACGCTTTCGCTAACGGGCGATCGGGCTCTTATACCAACTGTAGGGTGCGTCAGTTGGCGTTATTTTTTCAATAATTCAGGGGTTTTTCACTGACCCACCCTACAAGTTTACTCCAATCAGTTAAGATAGGTTTAGAGGTGAGGTATAACCAGTGTCAGCTAAGGATATATTTCATAATGCTGTGAAGCGAGGTCTTGAAAAATCTGAGTGGGTGGTTACTCACGATCCTCTCAGGCTAGAATTTGCCGAGAATGAGAGAGTCGAAATCGATTTGGGAGCTGAACGACTCCTCGCGGCGGAAAAATCAGGAAAAAAAATTGCAGTAGAAGTCAAGAGTTTTTTAAGCGCTTCAGCTCTCTCTGATTTTCATACCGCGTTGGGACAATTTTTAAATTACCGTTTAGTATTAGAAAAGCTCGAGCCCGATCGCACTCTATATTTGGCAGTTCCCATCGCAACTTACGAATCTTTTTTCAGTCGGGAGTTACCTCAAGCGTCGGTTCGACAACATCAAGTCAAGCTTATTGTGTATAACCCAGTTCAGGAGGCAATAGTCAAATGGATCGACTAGAGCATTACCGTCAGTGCATTCAAAAACTCTTAATTGAAGACAGCAAGATAGCACCAATTAACGGAGAAATTGAGGTAGAAACAATTTTTGATCGAGAAAACGATCGCTATCTAGCCGTCGATTTAGGATGGGACGGACACCGCCGCGTGTATAACTGTGTGTTTCATTTGGATATTAAAAATGGCAAAATCTGGATTCAGCGAAATCAAACTGACAGGCAGATTGCTGATGAATTAGTAGAAATGGGAGTACCCAAAGAGGATATTGTGCTAGGAATTCAGCCAACTTATGCGCGCGAACATACAGGCTTTGGAGTTGCATAGTAATACAAAATGCCGTTTCAATCGCGAGTGAAAAATTTAAGTGCGATCGGGTGTAATTCTACTAAAGTTTTATGGTTCAGTTTGTGGTTCCCACTTACAGATAGACTCTGGCTTGAGTGGGCAAGTTTTGGGAGCGATCGGATTTCCGCTGAGTTGTAACCAATTCAGGTTAGTTAAGGATTGCAATGGTTTGATGTCATTGATTTGATTGTTTTCGAGATTGATCGCAGCCAGTTTAGTCAAAGATAGCAATGGTTTGATGTCGCTGATTTTATTATTGTTGAGGTCTAACCAAGTCAGTTTAGTCAAGGATGCTAGCGGTTTGCTGTCACTAATTTGATTGTTGCTGATGTCTAACCAAGTCAGGTTAGTCCAAGATGCCAGCGGTTTGATGTCGCTGATTTGATTGTTGTTGAGTTGGAGAGTAGTCAGGTTAGTCAAGGATGCTAGCGGTTTGATGTCGCTGATTAGATTGTTGCCGACGGAGAGTGTAATCAGGTTAGGCAAAGATGCTAGCGGTTTGATGTCACTGATTTGATTGTTACTAATGTGGAGTGTAATCAGGTTAGGCAAAGATGCTAGCGGTTTGATGTCGCTGATTTGATTACCCCAGAGGAAGAGTGCGGTGAGACTTGAAAGTTTCAGATTAGCCGCATCGCACTCAGTAGTCTCAGCGTACTGCAACAGCACCTCAACAGTATGTTTAGCTTCTGGACTCAAAGAATTTTTTTCGCGACACCATTCAGCAAATGTTTTGTTTCCCGATCGCATTTCTGCAGCCTTCGCCGACACTCCATTTCCAGATAATGCTAGAAGCACACAACAAGTAAGTGCGATCGACTTTTGTAAATTCATGTGTTTGTGTGCAACTATAAGTGTCATAATCTTGTACCTCTAATTTTCCCAACTGCAAAGTTTGAGCATTTAATTTCGGGGTTCCCACTCACAGATAGACTCTGGCTTGAGTGGGCAAGTTTTGGGAGCGATCGGATTTCCGCTAAGACGGAGATAGTACAGGCTAGTCAAGGATTCTAGCGGTTTGATGTCGCTGATTGGATTGTTATCGACGTAGAGCACAGTCAGGTTAGTCAAGGATTCTAGCGGTTTGATGTCGCTGATTTGATTGTTATCGAGGTAGAGCACAGTCAGGTTAGTCAAGGATTCTAGCGGTTTGATGTCGCTGATTTGATTTTTTTGGAGGTAGAGCACATTCAGGTTAGTCAAGGATTCTAGCGGTTTGATGTCGCTGATTTGATTTTTGGCGAGGACCAGCCCCGTGAGACTAGAAAGTTTCTGATTAGCCGCATCGCACTCAGTAGTCCCTGCTTCCTTCAACAGCACCTCAACAGTATGTTTACTTTCATCACTCAAAGAATCTTTTTCGCGACACCATTCAGCAAATGTTTTGTTTCCCGATCGCACTTCTGCTGCTTTCGCCGACACTCCATTTGCAGATAATGCTAGAAGCACACAACCAGTAAGTGCGATCGACCTTAGTAAATTGATATATTTCTGTGCCACTATAAGTGTCATAATCTTATATATCTAATTGAAAGTTAAAGCCATCTTGCACCACAAACACAACCAATAATTGATTCAGTCCTTTTCAAAGGACTTAAGCTTTGAGGCAGGGGTTTAAACCCCTGCCGGACTGAAGGAAAGAAGGCAATATCATGTTCCTGCAAAACAGCTCTTAAAAACTCTCCGAATTACCTCACTCAGGCAACTTATACTGCCCCACAATCCGCTTAGCATATTCCGGTACATGAGCCTCTAATTTCTCCGGGTAATTGCGCTTCACGTACAGATAATTGCGAGTGAAATGAGAATCAATCGAAAACCGAGCATATTCCAAACCCTTTGGCCCAATTCTCTCAATAAAAACTCCCATTAACTTCGCCGCCCACATCGGCAAAGTCACTCCTTTTTCGTAAGCCGGAATGCTTTGCTGAACCGCTTCTTTTCTGTTTCCCTTAGACATCACCGGCTGAGTATTTAACTGATCCGCTACCAAATCTAACATCTCTTGCCCGGTGTCATTTCGCACCACAATCCACTGCCAGCCAAAAGGTGCGCCCATGTAGCCCACCACTAAATCTGCTAAAGAATTCACATAATCAAAACAGCTCAAACAAGAAGGAGCAAAAACATCTTTCAATTCCTTAGTATTCAAACCGAAAAACGGCACTTTTTCCTCCGAACCATCTTCGTGTTTGAAGTGAACATTAAAGTCTTGCATAAACTCGTAAGAAACCACCGTTTCAGGAGAACGGCTAGTCGTATCTAGGAATTTCTGCAAGCCTGCACGGCTGACATTATCTACACAGGGAGTTCCTAAAACGTAGAGCTTTTCTAAACCAAGTTTTTTCTCGACTGTTCGCAAAGCTTGAATTTGACACCCGACACCAATTACTAACAGCCGCTTCATCCCAGATTTTTCGATTTGCTCTAATACAGAAAGATTGGGAGACAGAGTTGGTTTGTTGACTTTTGCCGCCAGAATTTCTTCGCGATTTCTAGCAATAATCGGCATCGGTTGAAAGCGGTCTTCCTTAGTATTTTGGACGCAAACAACCCCTTCTACAATTCCTTTTTCTAGCATTTCAATGGCAATTGTGCTGACGATTCCCGTCCATTGAGCGCCCTCGATCGGCTCTTTTTTCCGAGCCGCCATCATGTTTTGACTGACTCCGAAATACCAATCGTCGGGATTATCGAGATTGCGCGATCGCCCGTGAATCTCTTCTTCCAGTTCTGCAATATGTTGTGTTAAGAAAGCACAAGATTCCTTGACATAATGAATGTAATATGTATCACACAAACCGCACTCGCTGCAAAGTTCTTTAGCAGGGCGGCGGCTACCAGGTTTGAGGGCTTTGGATTTTTGGTGTTTAGTAGAATCTGTTGCGGTCATCTAAATTGCTAATTTTATCGAGATATGGCTTTTGTTAGGATATCACAGCAATTTCCGTTGATTTACCTCTTTATTCTTTCTTTCAGTCCTCGCAGGCGGAAGCAAGCTTGTGCGGGAGCAAATTCGGTTCTCCCGAAATTGGCGGGTTTCAAAGCTTAAAAAATATTAGTCAGGACTTACCTAGGTGGCGCTACAAACCCGGTTTCTTGCTGAATACCTCACTGTTAAACCTAAAATTTATGGTAAAAACCTGGTTTCTGTGTGTAGTTTGGGTAAAAAAATTCGCTTTCAGAGCATCGCCGTGCCTCCAGGAGTGTTTGTGTAAGTCCTATTAGTATCAATCCGGATCGAGCGGGCGATCGCGCGAATACATTGCCAAATAAAGCTATAAAAAAATGGTAAAAATGTTTGTGACAACAGCCCTCGCTGGCATCATGATGAATCTCGCAATTTCGAGCTTAGGATTTGCTGCTTTAGTTCGTCCGGTTCCTGCTATGAATCAAACTGTTGTGACTCTAGAAAGAATGCTCAGCGCGACACAAAAGCCGGCGGCGCTGAACTATTCGCGCCTGGGGATTGGTGGCGTTCGGTTGGGGATGTCTGTAGAAGAGGCAAAACGTAAGTTGGGAAAACCGCAGCGCGACCAAACTAAACCTGCTGGGTCTGGCCTCGGCGGCAAGATTCGCACGCTAACCTACTCAGGATTGACGGTAGCAGCATGGGAAGGCAAAGTTTATTTAATTTCTACTACCAATCCCAAGTTTCTGACAATTGATGGTGTCAAGGTAAGAGATAACCGCCAAAAAGTCGTTAAAACTTACGGCTACGGGTCGCAATCTGTGCAGGGTGGAGTGACTCGGTTGACTTACAGCAATGACCAAAAGGCTTCTAATTTGATTGTGGAAATTAAGGGCGATCGCGTGCAAAAAATTCTTGTGAGCACGCAGCTAAACTGAAATATTAAACAACTGTGCAAAAGTCCAGGTTTACAAGTTTGTAATAAGGACTTTATTCCTTATTTCTGAGGATTTTTAGCCTTTCGGTGAGTTGACTGGAGGGCTTTTTCCTGATGTGCGTGAAGCGTAGCTATCCCGTAGGGAATCGCCCGCGTCTCCCTAATCCTCTTCATCATCATCCGACAATATTGCCATTTCCTCAGCAATTAGTGTCTGAAAATCCTCTCCGCAGTGAACGTTGATATGGATTGCAGAGAGGAAGGAAGTCTGCTAGAATTTCAGCTTTTTGTCGATCGCTCAAATCAGGTAACTGAAGCTCATGGATTAAAGTAATCACATTTTGACACTCAGTACCCAATTCCTCAATTAACGTTCTTAGCGTAGAATTAGTTACAGCAATTGTCCGATCGCTTTCCTTGTATCTTTACTTATCCAATTCTCAGTCCGCTAGGAGTGGACGAAAGTTTGTTCGCGGTTTCAACCGCCGAGCTCGGATTTCGGATCACACCCATAAAAAAAAGTAGAGGTGCGATCGATCGCATCTCTACAAAAATTCTAAATAAGGTGCACATTGTGCACCCTACCAATTAGCGGTTCTGGGGAACAGGAGCACTCGGTGCTCCAGAAAAAGTCGCCTCACCAGTCTTAGCCCGCTTTTTGATCAAGATAGGCTTGACGCTGTTTTCTCCACCAACCGGGGGATCTTCTTGTTGAGCGTAATCCGCGCCCATCCAAGCAGGACGGCTTTGATCGAAAGCCATTTGCAAAGCAGCAGCGGCGATCGCGTGGGAGTCGTACTCCTCGGATAACTGAGACACCAGAGGCAAGAAAGATGCCATCCGTTCGCCAGCCAAAGCTTCACGAACTTTACCCTGCATCTTTTCCAACTGACGAGCTTCAATTTGCGCCCGTGTCGGAATGTTTCGCACCGTCAAGCTCGATCGCACGTGGCGTTCAATCAAGCGCAGTTTGCGGCGATCGACCGGTTGAATTAGCGTAATCGCCGTTCCTTCGCGACCAGCCCGGCCCGTGCGTCCGATCCGGTGAACGTAGCTTTCCACACTGTCGGGCAAATCGTAGTTAATAACGTGAGTCAAGTGATCCACGTCCAAACCCCGCGCCGCAATATCAGTCGCCACTACCCAGCGCACCTGACATTGGCGGAACCGATGCAACAAACGTTCCCGTTGTGCCTGATTCAAATTACCGTGATACTCATCAACGCTGTGACCTGCTGCTTGCAGTTGGCTGGTGAGTTCTGCCGCCGACTGCCGAGTCCGCACAAAAATCAGTGCAGATTCCGGGTCTTCCATTTCTAGGATTGGCTGTAGGGCTCTTGCCTTCGACCAGCCACGGGGAATCATGTACACACCTTGGCTGATGCGCTTGGGCGTTGCTTTTGGTTGTTCTACGGTGACGTTGACGGGGTTACGCAAATGCCGCGCCACCAATTTCCGAATGGAAGGTTCCATCGTCGCCGAGAAAAATGCCGTTTGACGTTCTTTTGGTGCAGCATCCAAGATTTTTTCCACATCTTGGATAAAGCCCATGCTCAGCATTTCGTCAGCTTCATCCAAAACCAGCCATTGTACCTTGTCTAGTTTCAGGCTGCCGCGGCTGAGCATATCCAATATGCGTCCGGGTGTACCGACAACGACGTGAACGCCGCGTTTCAAACGCTGCATTTGACGATCGATCGATTGACCGCCGTACACTGTCAGAACTTGCAGAGAGCGACCCACTTTTACCGGGCCGTCGCTGCTGATGCCGCTCAAATCGCGGATGGCTTCAGTTACTTGCATCGCCAATTCGCGAGTCGGCGTCAGCACCAGTGCTTGCACCGCAGTCACATCTAAATCAATCCGCTCCAAGATGGGCAACGAGAATGCTGCCGTTTTGCCTGTCCCTGTTTGGGCTTGACCCACAACGTCGCGACCTGCTAACAGGTGCGGAATTGCTTGTACTTGGATGGGAGTAGGTTCTGTAAAGCCTAGTGTTTCCAGATGGAGAACGAGTTCTTCCGAAAGACCTAAGCCTTCAAACAATAAATTCATTAATGCTCCTAATAACGAGTCTTAGCCTTCTAAGTTGCCCAACTCGGATGCGGATTTCTGCTCTAGGGCAGGAACTCATAAGAGTTCTTTATGGTGCTGCGCCTGCGCGCACCTTCTTAAATAGCAATCGAGTATAGGGCAGCTCCGTCGATGGTGACTAAATTTACCAATTCGACAGCCGTCTTTGATTTTGTGACATCACCGATACCAACCGCCAGGGGTCTGGTTATAGGCTTCCAATATTCTTAAAACAGGACATTGGACTTCCTTTGAGGTACTTGCAAGCTTTCCCTCTTAGGCATTTTATAGTGAGGATCATGACCAGCCCCACTTCACTACATAGTAGTAACAGGTTGTTTGGTTCAGGCGCTATCCCGCAATCCGTCGCCTGCGGGATTGAGCAGGGGATGGGGCGACCGTTACCGCCTATCCATCTCAACACTCTTTCGGGATACCGTTGTGGTGTAGGGCGGACGGCGAAGCAATCTCAAATTATCCCCGCTTATTTCTGGCTTGTTATCATCATAACTCTTTACATTCAGAAACAAAACATTAAATTCGTTAAAATTTTCCGATGTTCTGTAGAGATTACCGCACCCCGACGGGGAGGGTCGATTGCCAGATAGGGGCTAAAAAAGTTTAGAACCCCTTTGCTACATATCTTTGCACAATTGTGTACTAACCGTTACTTTTGTTGCACAATCCGCTAATCATTTTTGGCTCGTGTCCGGTTTTTGTTCGCCGCACCGTCTCAGGCAACAGTTCCAGCAATACTTACACTTGACCGTAGAGGTCGTAGACATCTGCACCAGTAATTTTCACAGATACGATCGATCCCAGCCGCGCTTCTCCTGTCACATAGACGAGTCCATCTACTTCTGGGGAAAACCGAGCGGATCTACCAATCAACTCGCCTGTCTCTGGTTGTTCTTGTTCTATCAGGACATCAACTACCTGACCGACAGACTCTTGATTCTTCTTCAATGATATAGGTTGTTGTGCCGCCATTACCGAATTGCGCCGCATTTCCATTATTTCTGCAGGTATTTGCTGGGGCAAGCTGAAGGCTGGGGTTCCTTCTTCTGGCGAAAATACAAAAACTCCTACGTGATCGAATTCGTGGCGCTTGACAAATTCCAGCAAGTGTGCTGCGTGTTCATCGGTTTCGCCGGGGAAGCCGACAATAAAAGTTGTCCGCATCACCGCGCCGGGAAGTGCTGCTTTGAGCCGATCGACTATAGCATCATTGATCCCAGCTTGAAAAGGTCGATTCATCGCCCGCAGAATTTCCGGGTGCGAGTGTTGCAGGGGTAAATCCAAATACGGCAAAACGTTGGGCGTTTCGCGGATTGCTGCGACAACTTGCGGAGTCAAACCTGTAGGATAGGCGTAGTGCATCCGAATCCAAGGCACATCTACTTCACCCAAAGCGCGAAGCAGTTCGGCGAGTTTCGGTTCGCCATAAATATCTTTGCCGTAGTTGGTGGTAATTTGAGAAATTAAGATAATTTCCTTTACCCCTTCGGAGGCTAATTGCTTAGCTTCGGCGACGATAGACTCGATCGTCCGCGACCTTTGATTTCCGCGCAAGTGCGGGATAATGCAAAATGCACAGCGATAGTCGCAGCCTTCTGCTATTCGCAGATAAGCGACACCTTCCGATGTCGTGCGGTAGCGGGGAGTAGTTTCGTCAGCGATGTAAGTAGGTTCACTAGAGACGAGGGAAACTCGATCGCCCTTTTCCACCTGCTGCATAACATTGACGATTTTATGATAGTCGCCAGTGCCGACAATTGCGACTGCTTCGGGCAATTCATCCAGCAATTCCTGCTGAAAATGCTGTGCCATGCAGCCGGTGATTACTACTTTTTTATTAGCTTCTGCCAATTCTACCAAGGTGCGGACTGACTCTTCTCGCGCAGCTTGGATAAAACTACAAGTATTGACTACAACATAATCGGCTAATTCTTCATTAGAATCGACTTGATAGCCCGCTTGAGCCAGCAAGCCAATCATGTGTTCGGTATCGATGCGATTTTTTTCGCAGCCGAGGTGAGTAAATGCGATCGTTGGCTTCGTTGCCATGCAGTAATAGTTAGTGTTGCGCTATTTTTGAGAACGTTTTATGGTATCACACAATTTCAAAAATTGCAAGTTATCCTTGTTAGTTGCACCAATTCCCCATTCATCGCTAGACTGTCAACGCTCAACCATCACTGCCGTACCCGAATTTACATTACTTGTTGCACCGTTCGTTGTACCCGATCGACCTTGTAAGGCATTTTGCAGCATACTCTGAAACAAAGTATCCAGAGAAATTCCTGATGCTTTGGCCATAACCGCAATCACACTTTTTTCGGCCAAACAACAGTACAGCCCCGCTTCTAAGAACCAAGGTTTTCCATCGGGGTCGATGCGAAAATCAAATAAACTGTAGTGGCGACAGCCCAAAGCGATGTGGCATTTTCTGGCCTCGGCCCAAACTCTCTCCGTAATCGGATCGCTCTTGTCAACTACCCACGGCCTGGTATTTTTAGTGGAACCAGTTAAGCTACCATCGTCATTTTGTTGGAGCTTATCGGCATAAGTCCGAATCGGTTGGGTATCAGGATCTACAGGATACTCTTCCAGCGGCAAACAGACTAGCTCGCCATCTTGGACAATAATCCCACAGCGAACTTCTCTACCCAATTCAATGAATTTTTCTACTAACACTTCCTCTGAATGAGTCAATGCTGTCTGCAAAGCCGCATCATAGTCAGCAGCATTTTTAACTAAGGCAACTCCCAGAGAATTATCCGCATTCAGTGGCTTGAGCACCACCGGAAAATCAATTGAAGGTCTCACGCCCGCGCGGACAACTTCTCCCAACGGTACGCTTACCCCAGCGGCCGCTACTACTGCCTTAGCCTTCGCTTTGTCAGCAGTCAGTGCCATCACCTCTGGGGTATTACCCACATAAGGAATATTCAGCAGATCGAACAAGCTACGGTATTGAGTCATGCCGGGGATGCAAAACATCTGCGGTACCATTACGTCAATCTTTAGCTGTGTCAGCACCTGTACAGCGCCCGCTAGAGACATGGGATTAGCGGCCGCGATCGCACTCGGATCGAGAGAGGTGGGAAAACGCCATTCGCCACCGGGAGAAATATAGGCTATATGAAATTCATAGAGTGCTGGATTAGCAGTTTGCTCCAGACAATATGGGGCATAAAAGCGCGACAATTTATCGTAAAATTCACTGTCTGCAGCTCCGACTAAATGCAAAACCCGTAATACTGACATACTCAATTTCCCCCTATTTACAGAAGTATTCCACTATGAAAATAAACTTTAATCCACTCTTTCGGCTTCTTTAAATCTTCCCATAACAACAAGGGAATGTGCCAATGATGCACCATGAAAAACGGTAGCGGATCGTCCCACTCGAAGATGGCATCTTTGCCTTGGGCGATAATTTTTAACCGCTCAGCTACTAGCTTGGGCGACCACAAATGAGTCACCAATCGCCAAATTTCCTGGTAAATCCAGTAAGTCGGGCGGCTAGATGCCAAAGGCTGCACTGTCTGCGGTAAAGGGTCCGGTTCCAAATAAGCTTTTGCCACATCGGGATGGTTGTAAAACATCGTGATGGCTGTATGGGTGCGCGGGTTGCATTCGATCGCGTAAATCTCTCCATCATCCGCCGCCTCTATGAAATCAAAGGAAACTTGTCCAGTCAGATTGAGACTCTTGGCAAACTGACGAATCCAATTTTCGATATCCGGGCGATCGACATTCTGGTAATTGAGCTGAAACGCCGATGATTTGCAGCAACAGTGCAACTGAAGATGACCATCACGAATTGTACTGTGAGTGCAGAATTCTTGCCCTGGAATATACTCTTGCATAATCCAAGGTTTACTCTCGGAAATTGGTAATGAGTTGACAAAAGCGGCTGTTTCTGCTGGGGTCGCGCAGGGTAACTTAGTGAGATCAAACCTGTGGACACAATCGTAGGGAATACTTTTGATAATATATGGACGCTGTGCGTCACTAAAATCAAAATCGATTACTTGTTGGGGATTAGTAATCCGGTAGGACTTCGGAACTCGCAGCCCCAACGCTTCGGAGGCGGCGGCAAACTCATACTTATCATCCAAACGTTGCAGAGTTTCGACATCTAGGTGCATTACCGTACAGTGAGGAGAAAGTACCTTTTTGGCTTTGGCATCGTAGTAACTGCCCTCTGGACTACTGACGGGAACGTAAACATCAACTCCCTCTTGTTGGACAATTTTTAAGAGTGCTTGAGGGTATTCCTCTGCCTGGAGACTTGGTACTGTGTAAAACCGATCGACTGCCCAAGAGAATCGATTACCCATCAGCCTGTATTGGTGGGTTTCAACCAAAATTACCCGATGACCGGCCTTATGGAAGGATCTCGCTAGCTGTAATGCTTTGGTCATCTTGCCGCCGTTAATCAAAATCGTTTGGGGAGACTCCGCGATCGTTCGAGACTGAAACGGTTTGATGATGATGGATCTCAGTAGGGCGATCGCAGTTAAAGCGAGATTCAGGGGCAGTACCAATAGCAGCAAAATAAAGGTTGCTATGGTTTTGACTGATGTCTGGAAGCGCCTAAAAGCCGCGTTTGTTTCCTGTTCAGATGGCATCGCTGCCGTTGAAACTGTTTCGATCATAATTTTCTAGTAAGTAGACACTCTAATTAAACGTAATATCAAATCTGTTAGCATCGGAATTATTCATATCTTTCTTGTTTTCATCTGCGTAAATCCGCGTCCATCCATTGTCATCTGCGGTTCATAAATTATCTTTTTTCAACCGCAGATGAGGGCAGATTAACACAGATTAACGCAGATGAATTAGATCTAATCCGGTTGCACAGATCAGATCCGGCTAAATCCGCATTAGGACTTTGACCGCTCCGATCCCGCCTGATTAAGGGAATCTCCGGGGCAAGAGAACACGCTCTAAACGCGCCGAATTAAGGTCAATCCATCTCTGATCGGCAGTAATACTTGCTCTACGCGCGGATCGTCAACTAGAGCCTGTCTGATGTGAGATAAGGGCTGTCTATCGCTAGTCCTAGGCGACTCATTAACCCTGATAAATCACAGTAAAAATCGCTAACTGCCGAGCCGACTAAATGCAAAACCCCTAATACTGACATATAGCGGTTCTCAAAAAAGTGAGGTATGCCCACGGAGGCCTATGCCCACGGAGGCCTATGCCCTATGCCCTATGCCCTATGCCCTATGCCCAGTTCTCATCTTTCGCTCAAAAGGCTATACTCACTCTCCCCCTATTTCCACAAGTTCGCCAATATTAAAATCAATCCCAATCCACTCATTCGTCTTCTTTAAATCTGCCCATAACAACAATGGAATGTGCCAATGATGCACCATCAAAAACGGCAGCGGATCGTCCCACTCGAAGATGGCATCTTTGCCTTTTGCGATAATTTGTAACCGCTCATAAACTTGCTTGGGCGACCACAAATGAGTCACCAATCGCCAAATTTCATGGTAAATCCAGTAAGCCGGGCGACTCGATGCCAAAGGCAGCACTGTCTGTGGTAAAGGGTCTGGTTCCAAATAAGCTTTTGCCACATCGGGATGGTTGTAAAACACCGCGATGGCTGAATGGGTGCGCGGGTTGCATTCGAGCGCGTATATCTCTCCATCATCCGCCGCCTCCATGAAATCAAAGGAAACTTGTCCTGTCAGATTTAGACTCTTGGCAAAGTGACGAATCCAATTTTCGATATCCGGGCGAGCGACATGCTCGTAATTTATCTGAAACGCCGACGATTTGCAACAACAATGCAACTGAAGATGACCATCACGAATTGTACTGTGAGTGCAGTATTCTTGCCCCGCAATATACTCTTGCATAATCCAAGGTTTACTCTCGGAAATTGGTAAAGATTTCACAAACGCGGCCGTTTCCGCCTCAGTTGCGCAGGGTAACTTCCTCAGGTCTAACCTGCGAATAGAATCGTAGGGAATACTTTTGAGAATATATGGACGCTGTGCGTCACTAAAATCAAAATCGATTACTTGCTGCGGATTAGTAATGCGGTAGGACTTCGGAACTCGCAGCCCCAACGCTTTGGCGGCTGTTGCCATCTCATATTTATTATCCAAACGTTCCAGAGTTTCGACATCTAGCTGCATAACCGTACAGTGAGGAGAAAGTACGCTTTTGGCTTTGGCATCGTAGTAACTGCCGCCTGCACTAGTGACGGGAACGTAAACATCAACTTTCTCTTGTTGGACAATTTTTAAGAGTGCGTGAGGGTATTCCTCTGCCTGGGGATTTGGTACTGTGTAAAAGCGATCGACTGCCCAAGAGTAACGATGACCTGTCAGCCAGTATTTGTGGGTTTCAAACAAAATTACCCGATGACCGGCCTTATGGAAGGATCTCGCTAGCTGTAATGCTTTGGTCCTCTTGCCGCCGCCGACCAAAATCGTTTGGGGAGACTCCGCGATCGTTCGAGACTGAAATGGTTTGATGATGATGGATCTCAGTAGGGCGATCGCTGTTAAAGCGAGATTCAGAGGCAGTACCAATAGCAGCAAAACTAAGGTTGCTATGGTTTTGACTGTCTGGAAGGGTCTAGTCGTCGCGTTTGTTTCCTGTTCAGATGGCATCGCTGCCGTTGAAACTGTTTCGATCATAATTTTTTACTAAGTAAATGCTCTAATTAGCGGTGGTTTTTGAATGATTAAACCGCTGTTGAAGCTACGCAGGCGCAGAGTCTCCAGAAGAGAGAGATGAATCATGCCGATGAAGCGCGGATTTGATATTACCCACAGGTGGTTAAAAACCGGGTTTTTTGACGCTCGGACTCCGTTACAGCGCGCCGCATAGGGCAAAAAACCCGGTTGTGAAGGTTTTGACGCCTAAGTTTTGTTCTACTAAACGCGCCGAATTAAAGTCAATCCATCTCTCAGCGGCAGTAACACTTGCTCTACGCGCGGATCGTCAACTAGAGCCTGGTTAAATTTGGCGATCGCAGCCCCGTTAGCAGTAGCAGTACCCGACAAGTAGGGCTGTCCCTGCATCAAAGTGTTATCGGCGCAGATCAAGCCATTGGGAGCCAACAGCCCCGTAGTTAGGAGTAAATCGAGATAATCTATGTATCCAGCTTTATCGGCATCGATAAACACCAAATCGAAGACTTCCCCGTCTTGGGCCAATTGTTTCATGGTTTCTAGAGCCGGTGCCACCTTCACTGAGATTTTGTGACCGGCAGTAGATTCCTGAAAACACTTCTGGGCAAATTCAGCGACGTAAGCATCTACTTCGCAGGCTACCACCACTCCATCCACTGGCAGGGCTTCGGCCATTGCTAGTGCTGAGTACCCGGTAAACATCCCGATTTCCAGCACGCGCTGTGCTTTGGTGAGATGGACGAGAAATTTCAGCATTTGGCCTTCCACATGGCCCGAAAGCATCTCCTGTTCCAATTGGCGCACTGTCTCGCCGTCAGAGAATCGCTTACTCCAATCTTCTGATTGAGTGCGCTTTACTAATGCGGCTAATGCGGGAGATTCCGGCGTGGTACAAAGATTCAGGTACGGATCGAGACCGTTTGCCAATTCGTAGGCTTGTTGTAATTCGGCTTTGAAAGCTCGATCGAGATTATCGATTTTTTCTACTTGCGAGACGAGACTTTCGAGTTTAGCGGCTAAAATCCCGACAGGGGTAACGGGTCTCACGGTCATACCCCCGATGTGGAAAGAGTTGCAACTTTCTGCAATACCACATACATATCCTCGCCATCGCCGCGGCGCGGATAGCCCTGACAGATTTCTCGATGAACCAGTAAGGCTTTATCCAACTCACCTCGAGTCAAATCGTTCATGAAAAAGCATTCGCCAATGGGGCGGGGAGCCGCAGCGCGCTGAAGGCCGTCGCGGGTACGACTGATCGATGTTGTCGCTTTCCACAGCAGTTCTGATGTCAGATAAGGGCTATCAATTGCTAGTCCGAGGCGGCTCATTAATCCTAAGATGCGATCGCGGTCGGCGATCGAAATGTAGCCCCGCAGTTGGGCAATGGTGGCCGAAAAAGCCATATCGATGGCGACACTGTGGCCGTGGAACATCGGAATTTCCGGCGTTAATTCCAGCGTCGGACTCCAGGTGTGACCGTAGGCAATCACCCGATCCAAATCTAGCTCGTGCAGGTTTGGTACTTCTAGGGCCAGCATTGACTGAATCGCGTTGTAGGTTAAGCGATGGGCTACTTCCCGCAGTTCAGATGTGCCGTCTAAATAACCAAAATGGCTGTGCAGCAATGCTTCGCCGTAGTTTTCTAACAACTCGAAGATTTCTTTGTTGCCTACTACGGCGATCTTAATTAACTCTGCCATGCCGTTTCGTATTTGGTCGATCGGCAGAGTTTTCAGAAAGGAGAAATCTAAAATTACTTTCTGCGAAGCGTGGTAAGCACCGAGGCGGTTTTTCAGCTTACCGTGGTTCACAGCTACTTTGATAGCCACACTGGCATCAATCAGCCCAATTAAGGTTGTCGGTACGCGAATGTAGTTAGTCCGACGGCGATAGGATGAGCAGGCAAAACCAGCTACGTCAGTAGTCAATCCACCACCGACTACCAAAACAGGCTCCTTCCGGACGAGTCCGAAATCAACGAAGGCATCTATGATGCTTTCAAAAGTTGTTAACGTCTTATCAGGTTCCTTGATATTAACTGGAAAGACTGTTAAATCTATCTCGTGATGCTTGAAATAATCCTGCATCTGTGTACCGTACAGACTGTAGACTGTTTCATCTACAACCATTAAACAGCGACCGAATTGGCGGTAACTATCTGCAATCTCAGGATTCTCCAGCTTAAAAGCACCATCTACGTAGAGCAGGCTGAAATCTATTTTTTCGTACCCCTCAATCTGAAAAGCTCGATGGGTAGCTGTAAATGTTGCTTGAATGTCACCCATAAAATTTTTGCACTTTCGTTGATAAGTAACTGTAAGTATTCAGGTCACAGCAAAAACGCTGAATACCTTAGCAGAAAAGCTTTCTAGGCATTCGCTTGACAATATTGTCATTCAATATTATCTGAACAATTAATCTATAAAGCTGTTTTCAGGGCTGTTGATTAAGAAGAGGTTAAATACATATCCTACTACAGCATTTATACTGAAATCCCTGCCAGGAGCGAGTTTAGAGAACCTCAATACTTACACCTAAGTTAACATAACGAATTTTTGATATTGATTCAACCTTATTCAACACAAAAATCCCATAATACCTCTTTGGGAATAGACGATAATCTAGATATTCCACATTATTCAACAGTTTAGGAGGATATCTGTCTTTGAAAGGTATATGTGTTGCAGAACAAAAAGTGAATCAAATGCTGCCACAATTCAAATTCAGAATTGGGAACTGTGGCTATTTTTGGCAAAATATGCCTTGTAGAAATTACAGTATTCTATCTGACGATAGATCCGGGGCTACAGCCAGATTTGCTTCGCCCGACAGCACTTGAACAGCAGCAGACTCAGGTAATGAAGCGTCAGAATTTCCGCCCAAAGCATGAACTTGAGGCATCAAAGTACCCATTTCCAATTGGCAAGATATGGGTCTAATATCATTTCCGGTTACACCGTCAGGTGATGTTGACTGTTGACTGTTGACTGTTGAGGCCGTGAACAGTCAACGCCGTGAACAGTGAACTAGAATTTACTATTCCGATGCTAACGGATTTGATATAATTTGTCGATCGACCCAGAGTGGAATTTTTACCTTGGGGGCGGGCCTAATCACCACCCCACAAGAGTCTTAAGATTTTTCCCAATGCAAATCTTGATGTTTTTTGAGCTTAAAAATACTGTTAGCCGAACTTACGAGGGGATTTGATCGGACGATACATCGGGGGCGATCGCCAGATTTGCTTCACCCGAAAGCACTTGACCAGCAGATCCTGTAGCTAATCGATGATCGTAAGAGTGTGTTCCCAAACCCTTAACTTGGCGCATCAAAGTGCCCATTTCCAAAGCACTCATCGCATAATTCCAGCCCAAATTGCTTTTAATTCCAGCCCTTTCCAAAGCTTGCTGCATCGTGTCAGTCGTCACCACCCCAAAAATCACCGGCACCCCTGTCTGAAAAGCAGCAGCCGCAATTCCCTTAGCAACCTCACCAGCCACAAAATCGAAATGAGGAGTTTGGCCCCGAATTACCGCACCCAGACAAATTACCGCATCGTAGCGGTGAGAAAGAGCAGCTTGGCGCGCCACCAAAGGAATCTCAAAACTTCCCGGAACCCAAAAAAAGTCCACTTGAGAGCCATGAGGATTAATATCAACCCCGTGGCGTTTCAAACAATCTTGACATCCCTCCAAAAGTTTGTTAACCACCAAATCGTTAAAACGACCGATGACAATCGCAAATCGCAAAGATTCGGTGTGAGTAAAAGTTCCCTCGAAAACAGTCATAATGCTCTACTTTAGATTTTAGGTTTTAGATTTTAGTTTTTTTTTGTGAGAAGGCAAAAGTCAGAAAGCAGCAGCATCTCATCTGAATCTCAAGTGCAAAAACATACAGGGTCGCGCGGTCTGGAAAATTCCTAGCTTCTGCCGAATGCCTTTCAATCACTGGTGAATGCCTTCATCCTTCTATCTTTTACCTTCTTTATTCGATAGACTTGGGTGAAATTAAACGACTAAAAAGTTCAATACACCCACTGCAATAACCAGCAAAAACCACAGACCCGATCCGACATAAATCAGGGATTTAGACTGATTCCAGTTTTGGGGAGAGGCATAAGCAACTGGCACGCCAACGACCATCACAAAAGACAGCAGTACCAGACCCAGTAAAACCACTTGAAACAGAATTGATAACATCTTTTCTCCTTTCGATATAACCGTGCGTTGATCGGAAATAGTTTCCCAGAACCGAAAAAAATCTTCCAAATTCTAGTTTTTGACAGTTTCCCGATAATTGATCGGGAGATTGTCGGTTGATTGATACGAAAGAACCCAGGCAAATTCGGGCGTTGCGCGAACAGGCATCAGCGGCTCTTAAGATTTTTATCAATTTTATCATTGTTCGTTACAGCACAGAAAACTGGAAAGGTTAACTTAAAGCCCGATCGACACATCCGGTTTCAGAGGGCGAGAAATTGCTACTGTTTGAGTTAGAGATGCGGGATTTTCGGCTATGGACTTAGTTTTGTGCCACACAACAGCAGATTTTGACGCCTTGGGGGCGGCGGTGGGACTTTGCGTGCTGCGCCCCGGTAGCAGGATCGTATTGACGGGCGGATGTCACCCGACAGTGCGGGATTTTTTGGCGCTACACCGCGACGAGTACCCACTGATTGAACGCCGATCGGTCAATCCGCAACAAATTCGATCGATTACTATAGTTGATGCCTCCGGGCGCGATCGTTTGGGAAAAGCCGCCGAGTGGCTGGATTTGCCACAAGTAAGGGAAATTGCTATTTTCGACCACCACCTAGAGGCGCATTCAGACATCCCCGCTACTGTTACGCAGATCGAAGCAGTCGGAGCCAGCACAACATTAATTGTCGAAAAGCTCAAAAATCAAGCAGAAAACAGCGACATACCCTTCCGCCTTCTGCCTTCGGAAGCAACAGTAATGGCCCTCGGCATCCACGTCGATACAGGTTCCCTTACCTTTGAGGGCGCAACTGCGCGAGATGCCATAGCTTTGGCCTGGTTGATGGAACAGGGAGCGAGTTTGGGGGTCATCGCTGAATATGTAGAACCCGGTTTGTCTCCTCAATTGCAAGATTTGCTGAGAGAAGCGCTGAATAATTTGCGATCGGAAACTTTGCACGGTTACAGCATAGCCTGGGTGCTGCTGTCTACTGAAGCTTACGTTCCGGGACTTTCTTCGCTGGCTTCTCGCTTGCTCGATTTAACTGAAACCGATGCTCTGCTGTTAGGTAATGTTTATAAATTTAGCGAAAACGAAAACAACCGCAACATCGCTTCAGAATCGCCAGTTTCCAATCGATTAACTATTATCGGTCGATCGCGCATCGAAGGAACAAACCTCAGCGAATTGTTCAAACCCTTCGGCGGCGGAGGCCACGCCCGCGCCGCTTCCCTCGCCACCCGCGATGTTGACCCCCTGCTGACTTTAAATCAGTTAGCTGACGAACTCAAAACTCAAATTCCCCATCCTCCAACAGCGCGCGAATTAATGTCGTCTCCAGTGCGGAGTATTCGCCCGGAAACCTCGGTGGGGGAAGCTCACCGTATCCTCCTACGTTACGGACATTCGGGGCTTTCTGTGGTGGATGCGGGCGATCGACTTGCCGGCATTATCTCGCGCCGCGACATTGACATTGCCCTACACCACGGTTTCAGTCACGCCCCCGTCAAGGGTTACATGAGTCCGCAGTTAAAAACGATCGCCCCAGATACCTTGCTGCCGGAAATTGAATCTTTAATGGTGACATACGATATCGGGCGCTTGCCAGTATTGGAAAACGGTCAACTGGTGGGAATTGTGACTCGGACTGATGTGTTGCGGGAATTGCACCAGCAAAAAGCGCGAGACAGGGGAAGTAATGCAGAATTCTCTTATTGTGCCGTGTCCGAATCGGTTGAGCAGTTGTTGCGATCGCGCATCAGTCCCGAATTATGGCAATTATTGTCGATCGCCGCCAATATTGCCCAAAATCGCGGCTGGCAACTTTATATTGTGGGTGGAGCAGTCCGGGATTTACTATTAGCCACGGATGATACACTGGCGCTAACAGATATCGATTTGGTTGTGGATGGAAAGTGCGGTTCCGACGATTCCGGTGCTGGTGTCGAGTTAGCTTCATCGCTGCAAAAACTTTACCCCGAATCGCGTTTGGACGTTCACGGTCAATTTCAAACCGCCGCGCTTTTGTGGCACAAAGACTCTGCTTTCGGCTCGCTGTGGGTGGATATCGCTACGGCTCGCACTGAATTTTATCCTTATCCGGCTGCAAATCCTGAAGTTGAAGCGAGTTCAATTCGCCAAGATTTGTACCGCAGGGATTTTACAATTAATGCGCTGGCTGTGCGGTTGGGTGTTCCTCGCAGTGGCGAATTGTTAGATTTTTTTTGCGGTTTGCTGGATTTGGAATCGAAGCAAATTCGAGTTTTGCACGCCAATAGTTTTATCGAAGATCCGACGCGAATTTATCGCGCTGTGCGGTTTGCGGTGCGGTTAGGATTTGAAATTGAGCCGCAGACGGAAGGATACATCCGCAATGCTTTGGCCAGCGGGATTTATTACCGAATTCAGGGGGAAAACGGCCGAGCTCCGGCTTTGGAAACTCGGCTCAAAAGCGAATTGAAATACATTTTGCAAGCTCCTTACTGGAAAGTTGCTTTGCAAATGCTGGGAGATTTGCAGGCTTTGCGCTGCATTCATCCTAGTTTGGAGTTGGATCGGGAGTTGTGGCGGCAACTGCGTTTGCTCGATCGGTGTTTGAATGGAAGAAGGAAGAAGGAAGAAGGAAGAAGGAAGAAGGAAGAAGGAAGTTCGGCAACGGATTGTGTAACGGATGTAACGGATGTAACGGATGTCAGGAAGAAGGAAGAAGGAAGAAGGAAGAAGGAAGAGACAAGAAGGAAGAAGGAAGAAGGAAGAGATAATTCCCTATTCCCCATTCCCCATTCCCCATTCCCCATTCCCCATTCCCCATTCCCCATTATCAATATTCCCGATTGGCAGATGCGGCTGGAAGTTTTGATAGCTTATTTAGCACCGGAATATCGCGGCAAGGTGGCTGCAAATCTTCAGTTACCTGCTGACAGTATTAAGCGGTTGGAAGTGTTGGAAGCCGGAAAGAAGCAGTTAGCAGAGAATTTGCCTAAGTGCGAGTTGCCGAGTCAATTGGTGTTGCTGTTGAGAAATTATGAGTTGCCGGTGTTAATTGCGATCGCCCTGCAAAGTCCGCGAAGTGCACGCCGCCAAATTTGGGAATATCTGACCAAATTGGCGAATGTTGAACCGCCTTTAAATGGCAACGATTTGAAGGCTTTGGGTTATAAGCCGGGGCCTGGGTTTAAACGAATGTTGGATGATTTGTTGGCGGCGAGGTTGGATGGCGATTTGGGCGATCGGGCTGCTGCTATCTCTTTCTTAGCACAACGTTATCCTCAACCTTAGTAGGGTGTGTCAGCAGCACGTTATTTTTTCTCTAATTGATTAGCTAACTGCTGACGCACTCTACTAAATTTTGAGTTTTCAATCCTAAACAGCCTAACCAGGCGATCGCACATTATTGATATTTGTAGAATTAAGGTGAAAAAACAGCGCGCTCCTGGTTTAATCGCAATTGTCCTTGCAAACTCACTGGATTTTATAAATGTCAGCATTTTCCATTTTAATTTCATAAAACCGCTAATCAGTCAAATAAAAACCTCAATCTTTACAAAAATTTTGTGATTGTAAAGATTCGATAAAGCTACGAGGGGTTATACCCCCTATAAGTTATAGTGAAATATATATAGATGCACCCTGATGGCTTTCCCGTTCCACAAGAGCGGGATTTTTATTGGAAAAATATTGTATTAAGTTTTAATACACCTGGTAGAGATAGAATTGGTGGAACATTTGCCTAAAACGATCGCCCGATGCAAAAATAGCACAGCTAAAGCAAAAATGATGGTTCCGAGCGATCGAACATCCGCCTTAACTCTGCGAAATAACCCAAAGGCGGTAGCATAGTGTGGGAACCGACATCAATGGAAGATCAACTTAGCGTTCACAACAGCGCTGCAACAGGGCGAAGATACCATAATTAATAGTTGATTGGACTCTAATTTTTGAAGTTTTAATGTGAGTTAGAAAACAATTAAAAACCCGGTTTCTGCTTAAAGAAATCGGGTTGTTGAAATCGATTGTGAAGCGCGATTTGCTGTCTAAACTATTCGGAAAATAAAAGGGTAGCGGTAAGGTTGGTTAGGAGTTTGCAAAACGTGGAGGATAGCCATTATTGTCAGTCCCCAGTGTAGCAGATAACCTAGGGGCACTAGGATAAAGCCAGCAAGACCGAAAGTGACGACAGTTAACGCCACAATTACGGCGCTGTACACCCATACATTAAGGTGAAAATTGATCGCTTCTGTGGCATTTTCTTTGACAACGGGGTCATCTGATACTAACAATACAGCGATCGGCGCTCCGATCGAGAACAGTAACGTGCTGAAAAAAATCGCCCCGTGGCACACCAGTGATAGCAGCTTCCGTTTGTCAGAGTCGTACATATTACTTTTCCTTGACTTTATTGATAATTTTACCTTTAATAGCAACTGTAGCACAGGCTATAATGGCGATCGGGTGATGATTCCCCTACCTAATTGTGATGACAACAGAACTCGAAACTGAACTGCTAACTGCTGTTGAGCGCCGGCGCAACTTTGCTATTATCTCGCACCCCGACGCGGGGAAAACTACTTTGACAGAAAAGCTGCTGCTGTACGGAGGTGCAATTCACGAAGCAGGTTCTGTGAAAGCGCGGCGGGCCCAGCGACACGCTACGTCTGACTGGATGGCGATGGAACAGCAGCGGGGAATTTCTATTACTTCTACTGTTTTGCAGTTTGAGTACAAAAAATATCACATTAATCTGCTCGATACTCCGGGACACCAAGATTTTAGCGAAGATACTTATCGAACTCTGGCGGCGGCTGACAATGCAGTGATGCTTGAGGATGCTGCTAAGGGTTTGGAACCGCAAACTCGGAAGTTATTTGAAGTTTGTAAGCTGCGAAGTTTGCCTATTTTTACTTTCTTTAATAAGCTCGATCGCCCTAGCAGAGAACCTTTGGATTTGTTGGACGAAATTGAGAAGGAATTGGGGTTGCAGACTTATCCGGTAAATTGGCCTATAGGTACGGGCGATCGCTTTAAAGGTGTTTTCGATCGCAGGGCGCGCAAAATTCACTTATTCGAGCGGGCTAAGCACGGTTCTCGTGCTGCTGTTGATACCGTCATCGAATTGGGCGATCCGCGCATTGAAGATTTGTTGGAACAAGACCTTTACTATCAGCTCAAAGAAGAGTTAGAACTGCTGGATGAGTTGGGAACTGAACTCGATTTAGATTTAGTTCGGGCTGGAAAAATGACGCCAGTTTTCTTTGGCAGCGCGATGAGCAATTTTGGGGTCGAACTGTTTTTAGATGCGTTTTTAGATTACGCTATGAAGCCGATCGCCCGCAAGAGCAGCGCCGGAGACTTGCCCCCAACTTATGAAGACTTTACCGGGTTTGTGTTTAAGTTGCAAGCGAATATGGACCCGCGACACCGCGATCGGGTGGCGTTTATTCGGGTTTGTACGGGCAAGTTTGAAAAGGACATGAACGTGACTCACGCTCGCAGCGGTAAAACGGTGCGTTTGTCAAGGCCTCAAAAGTTATTTGCTCAGGATCGCGAGTCGATCGAGGTTGCGTATCCGGGCGACGTGATCGGTTTGAACAATCCGGGAGTATTTGCGATCGGGGATACTATTTACACCGGTCAAAAACTGGAATATGAAGGGATTCCCTGTTTTTCTCCCGAACTTTTTGCTTTTTTGAGAAATCCCAATCCTTCTAAGTTTAAGCAGTTCCGCAAAGGCGTTTCGGAGTTGCAGGAAGAAGGCGCAGTGCAAATTATGTACTCGGTTGATGAGTCGAAACGCGAGCCAATTTTGGCGGCAGTCGGACAGTTGCAATTTGAAGTTGTGCAGTTCAGAATGCAGTCGGAATATAATGTGGAAACGACGATCGATATGTTGCCTTACAGTGTAGCTCGTTGGGTTGACGGCGGTTGGGATGCGCTGGAAAAAGTTGGGCGGCTGTTTAATACGGTGACGGTGAAAGATACTTGGGGAAGGCCGGTTTTGCTGTTTAGAAATGAGTGGAATTGCCGCCAGGTGGAAGGGGAGCATCCTGTTTTGAAGTTAAATGCGATCGCCCCTGTGGTGTCTGGTTTGGCTGTTAGCGAGGAGTAGGGCTTACGCATGGAACCCAGAAACCGGGTTTTTTTACGAGAAGACGCATTACACACCGTAAATTCGGTAAAAAACCCGGTTTCTTTGTCGGAGTGCGTAAGTTATGTGAATGATTAAAGAGATGAAGGAGGCGATCGAAACTATCTCGAAGAAAAGGAGGAAGAGTAATGCAAAAATACATTGTTTTTCAAGCTGAGTCAGGTGAAGATGAAGGCTGGAGACAGAGAAAACTCCAACACAGCCAAGCTCTAACTTTTATCATTGCAGAAAACTGGGATTCTTCTGAGGAACCGATTCCTGAACCGGGATATCGCCCTGTAGAATTTGTGCGGGTGGAGTCAGAACACGATCCAAACGAGCACGCGCACAATACTCATTATCGCGTCAGCGATTGGGAAGTTGTACGGGTGCAAACATACACGCCTGATATTCCAACTCCGATGAGCGACTATGACGTAATTGTGATGTGTTACTGTCGGTATAGCCCGATCGATGCTCCTCTGAAATCGATGCCGAAACGACAGGTATCGATCGATTCTTTTGGTGGCGATGAAGTGGCTTACAAGCAATACCTGGAATCGGAAAAGGGCAAGAATTATGCGCCATCAGGTATCAAGTCTTAGGGCTGACGCGCGGGTGGTCAGAAACCGGGTTTTTCCCTTGAATAATTCGTTGTGATGCGTAGATTCTGCCAAAAACCGGGTTTCTTTGTCGGAGTGTCGCCCAATTCGTAAGGTGCGTCAGTTGGAAAACCCTAATTTTTATGAGTAAACTGAAGACTGATGCACCCTACAAGCTTATCTCAAACGTTCTAATAACTCTTTAGGTGAGAGAATTGGTAAGGTCGCGCCGGCGAAATCTCCTGCATCGCGGGTTACAATCGCCTCCAAGTTATCTGACAGCGCACAAGCTAACTGCACGGCATCTTCAAAATCGGTTAAATTAGATGCAAATGCTATTTCCAAAACGTGGCGATCGACGGCAGATACTTTCATTAATGCTAGTGTTTCAGCAATAGCTTGCCTAGCGCGATCGAGGCTGCGAGTTTGCCTTCTGACAATATAGAAGATATTTGTTAAGGTTGTTGCCGTTACATATCCCTCAATTTGCTCATTTTCAATCGCCTCAAATAAAGCATCAGCATCCTCTACAAACGGTTCTCGTTCTAGCAAACTATCGAGGATAATGTTGGTGTCTATTAATACCTTCATTTTAGGTATTTCTCCACCAAACGTTCTTCTAGCATGGCTGCCACTTCGGCATCTGTTGGAGGTGGCGTATCGGTTTTTGCTAGGCCTCTGAGTCGCTTGGCCGCACCTTTGCGATCGGGCCGCAATCTGAGTTTAATTTCGGCATCTGTTGCGGGTGGTGCATCAGTTTTTGCTAGCCCCGTCATGGGTTCCACAAAGTCATCTAGCAGAGGTTGGCGGGGTCTGAGTTCCTGTCTGATGGACTCAACAATCGCGTTGACTAGAGCTAATCTGTCGGTAACTGATAGTTTGTGGGCTTCTCGGCTTAATGGCAGCCAAGGAATTTGCGGTATTTGGGATTCGTTCATATTTATATTTTGATATTTTCTGGGTCTATTTTAGCAAATTTAGGCCTGACGCGCGGGTGGCCAGAAACCGGGTTTTTTCGATAATTCTTGGTTGTGATGCGTAGATGCGGCCAAAAACCAGGTTTCTTTAAACGTTTTTATTAAAACTGAGATGTTGCACCATTCTCCATTACTTGTTTAGGAACAGGCATCTTGCCTGTTCCACAAAGAGTGAATTTTCTTGTGGAACAGGCATCTTGCCTGTTCTTGAGAATGGTGCAAGATATGAGTTAAAATAAACTGATAATACCGCTATTAGGAGTGTCACTTAAAACTGCGATCGCATCATAGTTCTCTCTTAGTAGCCTCTCGATATCCCGCGTCGAGCAATTTCCGCGCCGTATCCAAATTACCTTCGGAGGAAATCCCAACAATAGACTCAATTCGCTAAAATCCGCATCCTTGGTAACGACAATATAGTCATGCTGACGAGCATACTCCCAAACTTCGCGATCGGGTGCGGTAGGTAATCCAATTGCATCAACATGAGCGGAATCTGGATAAATATCAGCAAGGAGATTGACAAGACGAGGAGAGAGATTTTGGTCAAATAACAGTAGTTTCATCACCCAACAACTAACATAAACTGCTCTCGTTTAGCTGCGAAACTCAAGCAAGCTAAAATATCCTGTTGGGTGAGATAGGGAAAATCCTCTAGGATTTCTTGATAAGTCATCCCAGAAGCGAGATATTCCAACACGTCATAAACCGTAATTCTCATACCTCGAATACAAGGTTTACCACCTCGCTTACCCGGTTCGATCGTAATGATCTTAGCGATGTCTTGTTCTGACATGGCATTTTTCCTTTAGCTACTGTTTTCAATTTTAGCATCAAAAAATAGCGATCGGTACTTACCCCGCAGTTTCTTTGAGGGCTGACGCACGGGTAGCCAGAAACCGGGTTTTCCCTTGAATAATTCGTTGTGATTCGCAGATTCGACCAAAAACCCGGTTTCTTTGTCGGAGTGCGTAAATCCTGTGAACTTTCGGTGTAAGTTAACTCGACACATCCTCCTCCTTAATGCGGCGTTTTTACTCCTTGCGATCGAGCTAACTGCTGACAGTATCCTCACCAAAATTATTGAGAGATTCTTGCAGCGCATCGCGGCCACTGCGAACAGAATCGCGATTAGGAGCAATGGCTAAAGAGCGATCGAACATTTCCAGCGCCTCTTGCCAATTCTTGAGTGCTTCCTGTCTCTCAAATAATTTTTCTTGCAAATCACCCAGACATCGCAGCGCATTTCCTTTGTTGGTGAGAGCAGCGATATAATCCGGTGCAATAAGTAAAACAGAATTCAAGGCTGCGAGCGCCTCAAAGCAAGACTGTTTTGCCGCCTCAAATTCACTTAGCTGTGCTTGCAATTTACCCAGGCTTAACAGCGCCTTCCCTTTGTTGTTGAGAACACCGAGATCATCCGGTGCAATAAGTAAAACAGAATTCAAGGCAGCGATGGCCTCAAAGTAAGACTGTTTTGCCGCCTCAAATTCACTTAGCTTTGCTTGCAATTCACCCAGACTTTGCAGCGCATTCCCTTTGTTGTGGAGAGCAGCGATATCATCCGGTGCAATAAGTAAAGCAGAATTACAGGATGCGAGCGCTTCAAAGTAAGACTGTTTTGCCGCCTCAAATTCACTGAGCTTTGCTTGTAATTCACCCAGACTTCGCAGCGCATTCCCTTTGTTTTTGAGAGCAGCGATATCATCCGGTGCAATAAGTAAAGCAGAATTACAGGCTGCGAGCGCTTCAAAGTAAGACTGTTTTGCCGCCTCAAATTCACTTAGGATTGCTTGCAAATTACCCAGACGTAGTAGCGCAATCCCTTTGCTGTTGAGAGCACAGATAAAATCCGGTGCAATAAGTAAAGCAGAATTACAGGCTGCGATCGCCTCAAAGTAAGAAAGTTTTGCTGCCTCAAATTCACTGAGCTCTGCTTGCAATTTACCCAGACGTAGTAGCGCAATCCCTTTGCTGGCGAGAGCATTGATAAAATCCGGTGCAATAAGTAAACCAGAATTATAGGCTGCGAGCGCCTCAAAGTAAGACTGTTTTGCTGCCTCAAATTCACTTAGCTTTGCTTGCAATTTACCCAGACTTTGCAGCGCATTCCCTTTGTTGTTGAGAGCATTGATATCATCCGGTGCAATAAGTAAAGCAGAATTATAGGCTGCAACTGCCTCTAAATATTCTTGTTTTGCCTCTACATATCGAGCAAACTGAGCATAGTAATCTCCCTCCGATCGCGAAACTCTACCAAGCCAATAATCACTTTTAATCCACAACTCATCTCTAACTTCCAGCAGCGACTTGCATTCCCCATAGCGACTTTTTTCCAAAGCTTCATCAAACACCTCTTTCCATTCTTCTACACCTCGCTGCCAATCCAAGCGATTAGCATGAAAAATTGCCTCCGCCACATTCCCCACTTCTCGGTAATGCCGCTCTAAAATTTCATGAGCTTTGCGAGTTTTCGGATCGTCCCGATCGGCATCCAATCGTCGCAATAAATCGTGAATCCGATACCAGTTATCCCCCCGCTTCTGCGATTTCCACACAAAGGAAAAACCCGTCAACATCTCAAAATTTGCACTGCTTGCCTGGAAGTGGCAACCCGATCCCAATTTCACGTACAAATCTTCATCAAAAGCGCGGCTAGCACTCAGCGAATGCACGGCAGATCGCACTTCGCGATCGACATAACTGAGCAACCGATCTGTTAATTCCGCAGTCTTGTTTTCCAACTTCGGAATCCGCGCAAAATCCGACGACATCAACTCAATTCCCCGCTTTCTTTCTGCCAGCACCGCATCCGTGCACAAACCCAAATAAAACGGATGTACCTGCAAATTTTCCCAAGGATCGTCGGGATTGACGCTGGCATATTTAATCACAGCATCTGCCAAATCTGTCTTGTCAATCTTCACTTTGTGCAAGTAATCCCTCGCATCATCCGGCGACAAATGCCACACCAATTGTGCATCTATATAATCTTCAGGAATCGGAAACCTCGACGCATTCGGCCACCGCAATTGCGTCACCGGACACTCTCGCCCCGCCACAACAACTACAATCCCCAATTTGTAATCCAAGGCCCTCAACAACCGCCGAAACCACTCATCTTGATACCAAAAAGTTGCGCCTTGAGAATTGCGTTTTTCATCCCACATTTTCTCGTGAGTATCGAACAGCATCACGAGGCGATCGGGTTTATTTTTGCCAGCCATTGCCGCATTCAAATCCCCAGCAAACAATTTCGGCAAATAGTCGGTTAACTCAGTATCAATATCTAGACGGCGAATTTCCTCCGCCTTTTCATCGCTGACGCCCAAGCGATTTTGAATTAATTTCATCGCCCGCTTAATCCCGCCCAATTTATCTATCCCTTTGAGCACCGCTACAGCTTGCGCCACCACCGGAAAATCTGCAAAAGTTTCAATTATAGGTACCACCAATTCCGCCATATCATCGGGGAAAAGTTGGTTGAGAGTTGCCTGTGATTCGCCTTTGTTCAGCAAATACCAAAAGCAAGCAAAGTCATAATTTGGAAATTTAAATTTATATTTCTTAGTGGCTGCTGCAATATTGCGCCGCAGCATCAGCAAGCCGTAAAATCTATCTTGCGGTTTATCTTCTTTAATCGGTATCAATCCGAAATCGTGCCTGACTGCGGGGATGGGAGTGTAGGTTTTAGCTGCTGCATAGCGGACGAAATTAGCAACTTCGGCGGCTTGCGAGTCAGGGAGTTCGCGCCATTTTTGCCACACCTCCGGTGCAAATCTTTTGCAGCAGTGAAACTCCAAGTGTTTTAGCAGCAATGACTTGCCGTTGCCTCCATCCCCGAAAAAATACAAAATTTGTTCTGGAGGCGGGTCTTCGTTTAAATAAAAGGCAAATCGGCGGGTAAATTCGTATCTGTCGGTGAAGAGTTGGAGTTTGCGATCGTCCCCGATTGATTCGCTTTCAAAATCTTCGTCGTCAATTGGCATAAGTGTGCGGGTGAGGTGTTAATTTAATTATAAGCAAAAATTAGATTGAATCGGCGATTGAAATCGCTTCTTGTCAAACAAAGTCCGCCTTCGCGGACTAAGAGATAAAGGAAGTATTTAACCCGGATTTAGCATAAATCTTCAGTCTTCATAGCGAAGACTTTAACTTTGAGGCAGGGGTTTAAACTCCTGCCCGATCGCAACGATCGTCCGCTGAGAGTGGCCGAAAGTTTGACTATTAAGCGGTTTCAACCGCCGAAGAAACTGCAACAAATGGTGACAGAGAAATATAGCTGTGTTAGAACAGCTATCGATCGACCAGCCAAGCTATCTTAGAAAGGACGCTAGCGAAAGCACAGTCATGGCACCTCCCACTAATCCAAATCCGGCGGATTCATCTGCAAAACAGTCTCTAGAGGCTGGGCTAGCAGCTTTGAAACAGCAGGATTACCCCACCGCGATCGCCCTTTTAGAATCCGTTACCCAAACCGCCGCCAATCAGTCGTCGGGAATCCGCGCGCAGATGGGGTTAGTGGCTGCGTACAAAGCCACCGGTAATGTCAAAAAGGCGATCGCCCTGTGCTCTTCCCTCGCCAAAAGTCCCAACCCTCAAGTCAAAACTTGGGCCGATCGCGCTTTAACAGAATTAACCCCCCCTCGCCCCCCAAAACCACCGGAAAATAAACCAAAATCCGCAGAAACTCCCCCCGAAACAGGCTTTGTCGCCTTTGATGCCGGAACAAAATCACCGAAAAAATCGATTGGGGGCGATGGCTTACGCCCCGCTTCGCTACGACCGACCGCAGATAAAAAAACAGGATTTTTACCTTTAGAGCCGACTGTAGGGTCTGGAAACGCCAAATCGCAACATATTTACCCGCCACCTCCACCCCCCACAGGCCAGACTTCCGAACCGGAAAACTCGACAGAAACCGCACCCGATACCGCAGAAATTAGCGGCGAAAATAGTTCCGGTTCCCCAACAGATATCCCCGGAGTCGCCAGCCCAGATACTTACCAACTCACTTGGCGCGACACCGGGCGCGCCAAAAGCCCGCGCCCGCTCAAACCGCTGAAGTTGCTGGAGTTTCGGATACAAGCCGTTGCAAGTGCGATCGCCCTATTTTTCCTAGCCCGGTTTGTCCTGCAACTCCTGCTGACAAACACTAATTCTCTGTTGGTTCAGCTTTACATATTCAGTAGACTGCCTATTTTCGCGCCGATTCAGCTTTTTTACCGCGATCCAACTCCGTTTGTTCAGATGGTTTTTGGATTGCTTTTGGCCTCGTCTCCCTGGCTGATAGACGCGCTGCTGAAACTTTTTTGCGGCATCGAAACCCTGCGCGGGTCAGTTTTATCCAAGCACAGCAAAGAAGCTAGCCGGGTACTGCGAAGTTATTGTAGCAAGCAAAATATGCCGGTGCCGGTGCTGAAACTCTTGCCGCTGAATGTTCCTGTAGCTTTCAGTTACGGCGGTTTGCCCCGTTTTGCTCGGATTGCTGTGAGTCGGGGGCTGTTGGAACAATTGACGGATGATGAAATTGCTACTATTTTCGCGCGGGAGTTGGGCCATATCTCTCACTGGGATTTTGCGCCGATGTCGCTGGCGCTGCTGGTGATTCAGATTCCTTACTTGATTTATTGGCAGGTGGCGCACTGGCAAGAGCGGTTGTGTGATTTAATGACGATCGAGTTTTTGCGTTCTGCTGTCAAATTTGTGGCCGCTGCAATTTCTGCTACGAGTTATGGGATTTATAAGTTGTTGCGCTGGCCGATGTTGTGGCTGTCGCGCCGCAGAGTATATTTTAGCGATCGCACTGCTGCGGAAATTACGGGGAATCCTAACGGTTTGACGCGGGCATTGTCTAAAATTGCGATCGGCATTGCTGATAATATCGAACAGCAAAAACAAACTAGCTTTTTCCTGGAAAGTTTCGATCTATTGTTACCTGTAGGCGTTGGACAAGCTGTAAGCCTTGGTTCTGCTGCATTACACGCGCCGCTAGAACAGATTTTGCTGTGGGATGTCAGCAATCGCGAGCGCAATTGGTTGACGGTTAACCGCGCGCATCCTTTGCTGGGAGAGCGTTTGAAGCTGTTGGCTCTTTATGCTCAATTCTGGAAGCTAGAGACAGAGTTAGATTTGGCAAACGCGGGAGTGCCAGAACAACCCCGCAAAGGAAAATTGTCTCTGTTGAAGTCAATACTCGAATTTAAAGACTCAAAACTATTTTTACAGGGTGCGCCGTTTTTTGGAATTCCGATGAGTTTGGCGATAGTCGGGGTGCTTTGGCTGATTGGGGGGATTTTTTCGAGGACGAGTATCTGGCAGTTGGATTGGCTGTGGGGCGATCGATCGATTCTTTGGGGCTGTTTGCCGATCGGATTTAGCATCGGTACTTTGATGCGGATCAATTATTTCTTCCCGGATATTATACCGCGAGAAACCGCTTCGCCGAGTTTGCCGGAAATTTTGTCAAATCCCGATAGTTTGCCGCTGGATGCTGAACCGGTGCGGCTGGAAGGGCAACTTTTGGGTCGATCGGGTATGAGTAATTGGCTGGGACAAGATTTGATTTTGCAGACGGCGACGGGTTTGGTGAGGTTGCACTATGTTTCGAGGTTTGGCTACCTTGGCTCTTTGTGGCCATTTTTGTTCAAAGAGACTACTCGCCCTAGCGATTTGATCGGAACATCTGTTGTGGCGACTGGTTGGCTGCGCCGGGGTGCTACTGTGGCGATCGACCTTGAAAGTCTCCGCAGTCAAGGAGGGAGGATTAGTGACAGCGGACATCCGATTTGGTCTGCGATTTTGGCTTTTGCTGCTGCAATTTGGGGCGCATACATCATTATCCAGGGCCCAAGGTGAGGAATAGTTGTCCGATTGTGGGGTGGATCTCACATCTTGCACCATTCTCAAGAACAGGCAAGATGCCTGTTCCACAAAGAGTGCATTTTCTTGTGGAACAGGCATCTTGCCTGTTCATAAACAGCTTATTGAGAATGGTGCAACATCTCAGGTGAATCGGTCTCAACGGGCAGCCTCGATCGGTTTTGAGTTAAACAGCGGATGGGCGATGTTCTCGGTGCTGGTGGCGCAGCCTACTATCCATTGGTGTCAACGTAACGTCAAACGTAGTACCGGTCTGCTGTTTGACGATTAGGGTTCGATCGCCCCTAGCCAAGGGCGGGCACGGGGGCACCGCCCCTACTAAGGGGGGGGACAAGAAATATCCTCAAAGTCAACCCCTACTCCCCTTATTAAGGGGGATTTAGGGGGATCTAGACTTAGGTAAAAGCGAGATTTATCAGGGGTTTCAGCCTTAAGTTGACACTAATGCCTACAGTCTTCTTCCTTCTTGCCTCTTCCTTCGTAAAGAAAAGTTGCTTTTTTGCCAGCATTCTGTTACATTAGTTTACAGCAATTGGATTGAACCAAACAGCGCGATAACTTTAGTTGGCTAAAATCCCATAAGGCATTGCGTAAAAATTGTCAACATCCCAACACAGCAAGTACAGCCAGCCGCTTGTCGGCTGTTTTTTTTCGATCGCTATTTTTGCTGTGCCGGATGAATTCTCAAAAGTGATTCAGATGTGGTTTCCGTTAAATTCAGACTGAAATCTTCCTAAATAACTAGCTCTGTTACCAAGGCTGTGATACCTTTAAAGAATGCTCGGACTCTGCCGGGCCGGATTTAAGGGATAGCGGGTAAGTGAGTAGTTCTCAGCATTAGGAGCGAGATTAGGAACGAGGTAAGATTACTGGCTGAAAAAATGTTAGCCATTTTATCCATCACTGTATTAAACTGAATACTGGCATTCCGATCGCTTACAATTGACATCCTTGGACATAAATTTCTAGACGGCGCTGGCTATAAACATTCTGAATCAAAACCGGAAGCAAGTAATACAGAATAGCCAATAGCCTAAACATTTGAGTGATGACTAAAAGTTTACACAACAACCTGAGATTTAAAAGCTCTCTGCATCGGCGGTTAAGTTCCGGCCTTATCAGAGTAAATCATCTTTTTGTTCTAAAAGGTGGGGGGAGCTGTCAAGGTTGGTGGGAGGAATGCGCCAATTCTCCGGTTATGTGGTGTTTCCCTGAAGTCAATATTCAGTTGACTTCAGGTAATTCTGTTCGAGCAAATTAATTAAAATCCAAGTCGGGAGGAATTTTTCATGTCTATTCGTCTTTATGTTGGCAATCTACCCAAGGAACTCGATCGCCAAGAATTGCAAGAAGTTTTTGCACCGGAGGGCGAATCTGTTACCACCAAGGTAATTACAGACCGCAAAACTGGAAAATGCAGAGGATTCGGTTTTGTGACGGTGCTAACCGACGAACAAGCCGACCAAGTTATTGAGAAATATAACGGCTTGATGTTCAAAGAAAACCCGCTGAAAATAGAGAAGGCATTGCCCCGCTCTAAGGGTAAATCTGAGAAGGGCGAAGACGATCAGCAGTCGCCGCAGTCACCGCAGTTGGTGTCGGCATCGGCGTCTGTGCCTATGCCTGTACCTGCGCCACAGCAACAGCAGCGCTCGGCTCCCCCTAGTCAAGGTGGAGGCGGTTCCAGCAAAAGCAATCGCCGTCGGGGTGACAACAACAAGTCTCGCCGCAATCAGTCAGCAGCAACGGTGTCGAGCGCTGATTCCGGCTCGGTGCAGCCAGATCCGCGCTGGGCGAGTGCTCTGGAAGAGCTCAAGCAAAGATTGGTGGAAGCTCAGACTACTAATTAGTCGAAAATGGCGGCTAATTGCTGCTGCCTCTCGACTGTGGTTGACTGAATGTATCTGGAAGTGCGATCGAGAAGGGGTCAAAAAACCCTGTTCTCGATCGCACTCTTTTATGGTAAAAAACCTCTAATATCTAGCAGTGCGGTACAATAACCGCGATCGGGCAAGTAATGAAAACTCAAGTCTTCACTACCAACCAGTTTGATTTTGGTCGATCGACCGGACATGATGTAATATCCTGAGAATGGTTGGCAAAAAACCCGGTTTCTCTGAAAATATAGAGTTAACCAGCGAAACATTTAGAAAGAAACCCGGTTTTTAGCTCCCCTAAATAATTCCTGGTTATTCGATCGGCCCAAATTCAATTGTCTCAATAAACTCAAAAATCTTGTTCATAATTCCCTCAACTTCAGACTCCAGGGAACCCAATTCATCCCCCTCCTGATAAATTCGTTGACAGCTTACCGTGTAGCAAAAATCGTCAGCAATAAAAGCCATAAGTCCCCGGTAAGCATCCAACCGAGTCAGAGGGCCATCGTTTTCTTGAACGCTGATAGTTGCACCCCCAGGCAAATCTAAAACCACGAAATAAGCTTCTTCATCTTCTAAATATTCTGCGTGGAGTAACTTAGAATTGGGAACATTAGCAAGAATTGCCTGAGAAACAAAATTGTCGAGAAAAGACTTGAGATAACCTTCCTCGCCAACCGACTCGATTGTTTCTTCCACTTCACCAGCAACAGGGAAATAATCTATTTTCAGCAAAACGCCAAAGTCGTCTGAAAATGCGACACAACCTTCTTGATCATCAATTTTACCGCCTCGTTCCTCGTCAACTGGAATGGGAACGCTAAAATTGCCTTCAGGAGATACGTACCATGCGGCATCGAAATCAGACTCTTCGCCCTCTACTTCCGAGTAAGCAGCAGTTACATCCTCAATAATTTCTGCTGCTTCCTCGTCTTCCACACCTAATGCTTGCTGGAATTCCTGAAGAAAAGCCTGGTGCTTCTGAGATATTTCGCCATCTGCGACAAACATTGCTGCGGTTATTGCAAAAGTATCCAATACTAACTCATCTGGCATGGATTCGCAAGCAGTATTAAATAATGCTCCTAAACCGTCTTGGGCCACAATACCGGCGAGTCTTTGAAACATTGCTGACATATCATCTTCCGAGTATTCAGCAAATATTTCGGATTCCCAAAGTATGCTTTCTAAGATATCAGCATCCGTATCAGGGGAATTGGCCTCCGCTGCCACAAATGCTACCGCTGCTACGCATTCTTCTAAAGTCAAGCTTGCTTCGGATTGGTCTTCTGAATTGAATATTTTATCAAACTTGCCCACAGGTTTTGCCCCGCTAGTGTTTAGTTTTGCTATTCATAGCAAATTTATGACATAAAAAGATAGTAGTCAGGGATACATTTACTTTTTGCAAAATTCCCCCAGTCAATGTAGGGTGCGTCTAGCCTTACACCTTACCACTGGTGAATATCAAATCTCCAATTAATTTACCAAGGACTGCCAATTATTGTGAATCCGGCCCAAAACTTCGGGTGTGAGAAATCTGCATTTGGTACTTGTGCCGATTGAGTAAGGTCGATCGCGCCTTGAGTTCCCCGCAATTGACCGTCTTTTACTACAATTTGTTTGTGGATCATTGCCAGTTGAGCTTTTCTGAGCGCTTCAGCTTTAATTGGCTGCGATCGCAAATTGCCATAAAACTGCGTCATCAGCGCTAAAGTGGCGACATTCTTAAGCCTGTAAGGTCGATCGCCCTTAAATCCTATAGTCCTGGACGCATCCAAACCAAAAAAAACCGGTTTTTTGCGGTTTTTGCTGTTAGTCAGCCCAATAACACGACTCCCGCGCCCGCACTCAGCTTACAACAGTCAATAGCAGCGACTTATCCAGGTAGTTTGACAGTAAATTCTGCCAATACTATCCCCAATGACATCTTGCTAAACGGCGGTTCAATTCCAATGATGAACAGCTTTAGCGGCATCGATGATGACATTCTCATCTACGACTCTAACAGATTGTTAACATCTCTAACCAGCGCTCAAACTCAGCCAATTCTTCCTTTGCAAGCTGCGAGTGTTAGTGGTGCGATCGATCTTACTGCTAATACTTCTGGTAAGGAAGCTGACCTTTTACTCAATGCGAATCCGAGTCCCATTCAGCTACCAACAAGTAGCGATTTAAGTGGCACTTCTACCTTGTAGTAATTGTAGATGTGGTTGAGGGCGATCGAATAGATAAAAACCCGGTTTCTTGAAGAAACCGGGTTTTTTGCAGTACCTTCACAAACCTGTATCAGTTGTGCCTCACGATTAACCTCCGGGTTACGTCCACACAGGTAATTTTTGCGGTCTAACGATTGAGCTCAACGGCGGTTAGCAACGCTGGCATCCCCACCGAATATCTTTATTCCGCCGTTGCAATGATTTGTTAGGTAGCTGGCAACGCATCATCAGAGCCTTCTCCATTACCTTGAATTGCTACCCAAGGAAGTTTTGAATACTGATCTTTGATCTTTTCTAACTCATCTAGTGCTTGCAGGAAAAATCTTTTGATAGCTACCACATGGTCTTCTTCAGAAAGAAAGTCCTGTAAACTTTTGTCTCGAACTATTCCTGCCCAGTCTTTTGAGCTATCTAAGTTATAACCCCTCCAGCCGTACTGTTCGCAAATATCTTTCATCGCTTCAATAATTTCTGCTCGACGCGGTGAATTAGGATCTACTTCAAGTACGAGACGTACTATTGGGTAATCAGTTAAATGTGATGTCTTTAAAATAAAGCCTAGACCACACCACCATCTTCCACTTGGCATTGAGGCAGTCATTAAATACCGCCCATGCCATTGAACCTGGGTAAGAGCTGTAGACTTTTGCTTAATTGCTCCCAAAACTTTCTCAAAGCGCTGACTGACTTCTCCCCACATTGTCTCTTCCATGAGTTTTAGTGATTTTGTGAAATTTGCTAATGCAATCACGTCAATAGAAGAGAACTGATTGTTATGTGCCATGCGATACTCATCCATAAATGTCACAATTTCTTGAACAAGCATTGTATCTGCCTGAGATTTCAAAAATCGATAGAACTGATGCCATCTCAATTGCCTAAACTGAACGGTAGATTGAGAAATATTCTTAAAAATATCTTCTTGATCTTTTGGGTCAAAATCACGAGTAATGTACAAAAGAAATTTGTGCTGGAACCCTGAAATTCCATGCAAAATCTCGGCATACCTTGAAAGCTGTTCGTAGCCTTCCTGAGAGCCAATCTTACTTTCGACAAAGATGATGCTACGACTTTTAGTATCTACTAGCTCAATTAAGATATCTGGGCGGCTAGCTAAACGATGATCACCAAGAGGCTCAAACTCCCTCTGTGTTGAAACATAGGCATCCAAATAAATATTTATATCCAATAAGTTTAAATTCTTGAGCCAAGAATAGAGAATTTCCTTATCTGTACTGAAGAGGTAAGCGACCAACTCAGTGAAGAAATCTTCTAGCGGAATACTACCTGTATTGAGATTTAGGAGCCGACTGAAAAGCGCCACTAACATTCACCTATGTTTTACTCTCAACAAGTGAGTTTACCGTACTATCCTAGCTAGCAGATTAAGCTACCTAACTTATAATTGTACCGCAGATGCGGTACAATTACATTTTTAGATGGCTTATCCCGCATATCTACGGTTTAAACTCCGAACATTCTCAACAGCTTGTTGTCTGCTTTGATTTTAACTCAAAAAATAAACCACCCCGATCGCCCTGCTAGTTAGAAAAAGTGACACGATCTTGTAAACTTACATAAATTACCTCGATCGATTTGAGATTTAAGGTTGACAATCCTTATGCTCAGAGTTAGGAATTTTTTGAGATATTTTTCTGCTAGAGCTGGTTTAAGAGTTCTGTGGGGGAGTAAATGGGGAGGTTGCTACCAATGAAGTCTTTCCGATCGCGGGTGACGATCGCATCAAGTCGATCAAGGGTCGCACAGGCGAGTTGGATACTGTCTTCAAAGTCTTTCAAGCCAATGCCCAGAGCAGTTTCGACGGTTTGACGATCGACAGCACAAAATCGGAGTCCAGTTAGTAGACGATGAATGGCAGCAAGGGCGACTTCACGACCTTCGGTTTTACGAATGATGTAGAAAATATTGGTGATGGTAGTTGCGGCGATATAGCCTTCTAAGTTGCCCCGTTCAATTTGCTCGAAAAGGGCGATCGCATTCTCGACAAAGGGTTCCCGTTCCAAGATTAAGTCTAGGACGATGTTGGTATCGATGAGAATTTTCACGGGATGGCTTACTGGTATTTTTGGATGAGATAGTCCGTATATTCTGTTTGCAGTTCCTCGTCGCTAGGGGCTGACCCAGAATGTTTGGCGATGCCCCGAAGTCCGGTGAGGGTGCCAGGAGGGATAGCCTGTTGAGAAGTGGCGAGTTGTTTTTGCTGGAGAAATTCAGCGAAGTGGAGGACTTCGTTGATTTGGCTTTCTGGGAAAGTTTGGATCAGTTGATAGAGTCTTTCGGCGGCTGTCATGGCTTTTAGGGGGTGGGTGGGCTTTATCGCCTCCTAATACAACTTTGAAATCTTACTCCGATCGCCCTGCCGGTGAGAAAAAGTGACATAATTTTGTAAAGACTTGCAAATGGTAAATTGTCGAGCTAGAAGAAAAAGCGATCGCGTGTCTATCAGTCACAATACCGGAAATCACTACTCACCCGCTCCATCACACCGCCGAAAGAAGCCGCTACATTATAACCGATGCGGATGCCAAAGAGTCGTGCATACGGAGACTTTGCTTGGAGGTTTTTAGCTGCTTGTAGCCCTGTTCGATCGACTTCACAGTCACCTGTCTCAACATTGATGATGACCATTTTGCCAATATTTTCCTCTATCTCAACCTTCTTACGAATTCCGCCCTCATAGATTCGATAGGCACGTTTCGCAACTTCTTCACTGCTCAACAGGATTGCTTGCATATATTGATTCCCGATCGCTAGGCTTTTCTGTGAATCCTTCTATGATAGCGCACGGACAAGCAGGGCGAACATTGCGGTTAATTCACTAAATTTGTTTTATTTTCCCAAAAGCAACTCTAACCCATAATAAGATGTCACGGAAAAACCTATTACTCTTGTGACGAAAAGGAAGGAAAAACCGATGGCTGAATATCGATTAACGCCCGAAAGTACCACCACGTAAAAGTAGTTGTTTCCCTAAACCGCGTTCACTTAGAAAACAATAAAACTCCTGATGCAGCATTAACAAAACTGCTAGAACGTTGCAGTCCACACCCAAGGTAAAAAACCCGGTTTCTTTCGTCGGAGTGCGTAAGTCCTGTACTGAATTAATCGCCGATGTAAAGTCTTGTTACAAGTTACTTGACACCAGGAACTAAATCTATACTATCACTGACTATAATTGGGTAAAAAATAAATTTGTAGGGGAAATTCCATGCAAAAACTAACTCGAATTTTATTCACTACAGCTTTAACCCTAAGTATCTTGTGTTCTCCCACAGCAGCTTTCGCCAAAGCAAAAATTCAGATAGCCATCCTTTTAGATTCTAGTAATAGCATGGATGGACTGATTGACCAGACTCGTACTCAACTTTGGCAAGTTGTTAATTTTTTAAATAAAGTAACCAAAGATGGCGAAGTACCAGATTTAGAAGTTGCTCTGTACCATTATGGTAATGACAGCTTACCTTCCTCAGAAGGTTTTGTGAGATTATTAACTGGATTTACTCGTGAATTAGATTTAGTTTCCGAAAAGCTATTTAGTATCAAAACCAACGGGGGTCAAGAATATGCTGGCTGGGTAATTCGTTCGGCAATGCAAGAATTAAACTGGAGTAAAAATCAGGAAGATTTTCGCGTGATTTTTATTGCGGGTAATGAACCATTCGATCAAGGCCCAATAGTTTGGAATCAATCGGTCAATCTCGCGGTTAAAGGAGATACTCTCGTTAATACAATCTACTGTGGTTCAGCCGAAAGTCAGGAGCGACAACTTTGGGTATCAGGAGCAGATTTAGCAAAAGGCAGTACCTTCAACATCAATCAAAACCAACAAATTGTGGTAATTAACTCTCCTTACGACGACGAAATTTCTACTTGGAATACTAAACTCAATCAAACCTACATTCCCTACGGTAGAGAAGGAAGAATAGGACAACAACGTCAGGCTGTTGAAGATAGTAATTCTGGCACAAGTTTTGCTTCGCGTAGTGCCTCCAAAGCTTCTGAATACTATGATAATGCTTCTTGGGACTTGCTGGATGCTCTCGAAAACGGAACAGTTAAACTAGAAGCAATATCAGATGATAATTTACCAGAAATCATGCGAGGTATGACGCTAACAGAAAAAAGAGCATATGTAGCTGGAAAGAAAACAGAAAGAGAGGCGATTAAAAAGACGATCCGCGACTTATCTCAAAAGCGTGCAGCATATATTGAACAACAGCGCCAATCTAGTACCAATAGTGGGGAAAATACTCTTGATCGCGTAATTATTCAAAGTCTCCGTCAGCAATTAGCCGCTAAAGGATTCAAGCTTAATTAAAAGAACGCAGACAAAAATTCATCTGCGTTCATCTGTGTTTATCTGCTAATATCTGCGGTTAAAAACGCCCCATCAAACTACTTCGCCGCAGGTAAAGACAACTGAGGCGAAGTTTTAGCATAGCTTCCATTTTCGGGAATCGCATCCTGTTCCTGCGAAAGCAAAAACTCGCGAATAACCCTAGCAACTGCTCTTTGAGCTAAACCGCCGACTACTTTCTGGCCCATATTCTGCACTTCCGGTTTCACCAACAACTGCGGAAGTAGCTGCAATACTTTCATCCCGTCAAAACCGGGAGTTGATTGCAAAATATCCCAAATCCGCTTGATGTGTTCTAAGTTTTTTTGTTCAGTTGGTGAAACCACAGGTTGATTTGCCTTGAGTCCAAACCATTCGCCGACGACTGCTTTGGCGTTAGCAAAAGCATTGCTCGAAAGTGTGTCAAGACTTTTAACTAATTCCAGGACAATACGATCGCGAATGAAATCTCCTCTTTCGGAAAATAAATATTCTAATGCTTGGTTCAAGAGTTTGCTGACATCGTAATCCTCGCTCTCGCGGGCATTGTTGAGCAAGTTTTCTAAGCGGTTCCAGCGGAATTCGCCTTGTTTGAACAGCAAATCTTGCAGGGATGCTCTCAATTCCGGTGCGGGGTCGCTCAACAGCCGTTTTGCAACGTAAGGATAGGCTTTGCTCAACACTTTGAATTCTGGATCGACATTAATGGCAATCCCTTCTAACGTAACGAGCGATCGAATAATCAAAGCATAGTAAGCTGGAACCCTGAAAGGATATTCGTACATCACCGCCGAAAGCTCGTCAGTAATGCTTTTGAAATTGAGTTCGGCAACGCTAGCACCCAAAGCATTGTTAAATACGCCCGCCAAAGCTGGAATAATTGGCGTTAAATCAGTGTCGGGAGTTAAAAACTCCAACTTCACGTAATCTTTTGCTAAACCTTCAAAGTCGCGGTTCACCAAATGCACCACAGCTTCCAACAAGCCGTACCGCTGATAAGGCTTAACTTCGCTCATCATCCCGAAATCGAGATAAGCTAATTGACCGTCAGGAGTTGCCAAAAGATTGCCGGGATGCGGGTCGGCGTGAAAGAAACCGTGTTCTAGCAGTTGTCTGAGAGAACACTGCACACCCACTTCAATTAAGTAAGGAGCATCGATTCCTTGAGCTTTCACGGCTTCTAAATTCGTGAGTTTGATGCCGGTGATCCACTCCATTGTTAAGACGCGGCGGCGGGTATATTCCCAGTAGATGCTGGGAACATAAATGTCTTTGATGTGGCCGTAGAGTTGGGCAAACCGTTCGGCATTTTGACCTTCGTGGGTGTAGTCCATTTCTTCGTAAATTCGCTCGCCCAACTCGTCCATAATGCTTGCGAGGTCACTGCGAATTATTTTGAAGTTGTTTTGTGCCCAAACTGCAACGCGCCGCAGGATGTAGATATCTAAGCCGATGTTCTCGGCTAAACCGGGTCGCTGGACTTTGATTGCGACTGTTTCTCCGGTTTTGAGTTTGCCTTTGTAGACTTGTCCGAGGGAAGCTGCGGCGATCGGATCGGGGCTAATTTCTGCGTAGATGTCTTTGGGGTGGGCGCCCAATTCTTCTTGGATGAATTGATATGCTACTTCGTTGGGAAATGCTGGCAATTGGTCTTGCAGCGTTGTTAGTTCTTCTAAATATACTGGCGGTACTAAGTCGGGGCGTGTTGAAAGTGCTTGTCCGATTTTGATGAAAGCTGGGCCGAGTTGGGCCAGAATTTCCCGCAGTCGGACGGCGCGACGCTTTTGGTTGGTGGCGGTACGACCTGTTTTGCTGTCGAACCACACACTGAAGGCAAAGCTAAAAAATGTCCAAACAACGCTCGACAGCCTTCCCCAGACTTGTAGAGGTCTATTTCGGTACAGGGCTGCGATCGCCACTGGATCGTACCGAACAGCATCTCCTGCTAACTCGAAAGCTATGTCTCTGGCTGATTTGAGCCGATCGTCCGTTACGACATCCGTCTCTAGTGATACTGGTACTGCTTGCAGGGGAATTGTATTTGCATCTTGGAGATTGCCGAGTACAGCCTGAGTCCCTGAATTTACATAAGTTTGCGGGGAGGCTGGCGATACTGTCTTGACATTCATAAATCAGACCTAGTGTGAAGCATTGTAAATATATTGTAACAATTTAAGGAAGAAGACCCTTCTTCCTTCTTATATACTTACTCGCCGCTGGATCTTTGGAGTCGATCGCGAATGCCTGATAGTTGCGATTGGCTGCTGACGGGCGATCGAGGTTGGGGCATTTCGGTATCGGGCCAGTTCGGTAAGTCGTTACAGGGACAGAACTCCGGGGGCATTCCGGTTTGTTGGAACACTACGGGCATAGCGCAGCGCGCGCAGGGACTGATTTCCCAAGCTGGTGTCAGCAGTTTGGCAATTGTTTCGTTTGTGCCGTCGAGGTAACAGTCTCCGCTGTCGCGGGAGATGATTTTTTGCCAGCACTCTTCAAATTCCTGGCTGTAGCGATCGCCCGCATTTACCGATTTGGGCAGCAGCGCTTCGGAACCGTTGTAAATTAATACTTTTTTGCCTAACTGAAACCAGTAAGCAATATATTTTCTTACTTCACTCTCTGATGCCATAACTTTTAGTCAACCCTTAAACTAATTGATTAGTTTAGACTTTTAATTTGAAATTAGCACTCTTTCTTAATAGACATTTTATCTTTTACATACTTTCAAAATTTGGCTATTCCTCATGTCAAATTGTTGGGCTGTTCCCCCTAGGGAGTAGGTTTTTTGACTGATTTATGTGAGTCTTTGGTTTTCAATCTAAATTAAAATTATACCTAATTTTCAGTTAAAATTGTCGTTCGGGAAACCGATATTTTTTCTCCCTTGTCAATTGGGACTCCGGCTGTTAATTTTTCGCTACTGGCGGCAGCGGCGTACCCAAAGCGCTGAGATTCAAGGCGTAACCTCCGGTGGCGAGATAAACAGTATCGGCGATCGCCCCGATGTGGCGCACGAGAGTGCCGAGGCGATCGCGAAACAGCCGCCCCGCCGGATAAGCAGGCACAACACCCCATCCGGTTTCTTCCCCTACTAAAATTACATCAGCCGCCGCCGACTTCAAACTAGCGAGCAAATCTTGCTGCGTAGTCGCCCAAACAGCAGCTTCTTGTTCCAAAAGATTTGCCGTCCAAGTTCCCAGAGAATCAATTAACAAGCAATCTGAGGGCTTGCCGGCTTGCACAACTGCCGATAATTCGATCGGCACTTCTAGAGTTGCCCAATCAACTGGACGGCGATTTCGGTGCTGATCGAGGCGGCGAACCCACTCCAAATCCGTTTCATCAACCTGACCGGTAGCCACATAGATTACTTGTTTTCCAGAACCCGCCGCCAGAGTTTCGGCCCATTCACTTTTGCCGCTTCGGGCCGGCCCAGTTACTAAGATTAATTGTCTCGATGTGGTGGGTTCTGAGTTACTCATTAGTCAGTCGATTTTAGATTTTAGATTTTAGATTTTAGATTTACTCCACAACAAATGATTTTGGGAGATTGAAGTTTGGTTAAAATTTTTGGGCTGCTCGCGACTAATGTCGTGGGCTTGTCTCCCTTCTTTGGGCGGGGTCACATACAAAGGATTAAACATAATTCCCAATTGCCAATTCCCAATTAGCAATTACCAATTATGATTTAAACGGCCAACTACCAAATGCTTTTTAAGCGATAATAGCATTGATGAGACAATATCAGAGTAAGTTGATCGAGAACCCCCGTATTTCCCAAGCTGTTATTTATGCCAGATCGTCCTCAGATATCAGCGATTATTTGCACCCACAATCGCGCCGCCTATTTAGGTGGGGCGATCGACAGCTTGCTGGTACAGGATTTTCCCGACAACTTTGAAGTAGTAGTAGTGGATAACGCTTCTAGCGATTATGCAAGCCCCGAAAGTTCGACTTCCCGCACCCGCGAGGTGGTAGAAGCAAGACAGGGCGATCGGCGCCTCAAGTACGTCTGGGAACCCGAAATCGGTCTGTCAGTAGCCCGGAACACCGGCGCTAAGCAAGCTCGCAGTGAAATATTAGCTTATCTAGACGACGACGCTATTGCTGAGCCGAATTGGCTCAGGGTGCTGCACGCGGCTTATCAAAACAATCAAAAACTCGCCGTAGCTGGTGGCAAAGTCAATTTGCTCTGGCCTTCGGGAGTCAGCCCGCCCGAATGGCTGTCACCCGGATTAGCCCAGAACTTGGGAGCATATGATTTAGGCGATACTTGCGTTTACGTGACTGCTGCCGGTTTGACTCCCAGGGGGGTAAACTACTCGATCCGGCGCGCTTTTCTCGAACAAATTGGCGGCTTCGATGTCAAACTCGGTAGAGTCGGCACAAAATTGTTGTCAAATGAAGAGTTGCGGGCCACAGAATTAGCTTTAGAGTTAGGTTGGCAAGTAGTTTATCTACCGGATGCCTTGGTGCTGCACAATGTCGCGACAGAACGGCTCAGCAAAGCTTGGTTTCTAGAGCGCGGGTGGTGGCAAGGCATCAGCGAGTGTTACCGGGAACAATTGTCCGATCGAGCCGGTATTGCTCAGCTTGGGCGGGGGGGTGAAAGAATATTGAGGGGTGTCTGGAAGTCTTTTAAATATATTAGAGATCCAGGGCTGCGCTTTGAAAATTTCGTTTTTGCCTGGGGTCAAATCGGTTATTTGAGCGCAGCCATCCGCGGCCTAATTTTTGCACCGAAATCGACCAGTAGGCATTAGGCTATAGGCAATATCCCTCGCTGATCAAGTCGTCGGCGCGGCTGTGCCGATCGCACTTCATCCACCAAAACTCGACCGCATTTAGGTTCAAGCACTCGATTATGACATCTAGTTCATCCAAGATTCCGGTTTCAGTTCTCATTCCGGCAAAAGACGAAGAACTTAATCTACCTGCGTGTCTGGCCAGCATTGCCAGGGCGGATGAAGTTTTCATGGTTGATTCCCAAAGTAGCGATCGCACGGTAGAAATTGCCATCAGCACCGGCGCAAAAGTAGTGCAGTTTTACTTTGACAACCGCTGGCCGAAAAAGAAAAATTGGTCATTGGACAACCTGCCCTTTCGCAACGAATGGGTATTAATTGTCGATTGCGACGAGCGCATTCCGCCGGAACTTTGGGACGAAATCGCGCAGGCGATCGAAGACCCCAATTTTGACGGCTACTACCTCAACCGCAAAGTCTTATTTTTAGGTCAGTGGCTGCGTTACGGCGGCCGATATCCCGACTGGAATTTACGTTTGTTCAAACATCAAAAAGGACGTTACGAAAACCTCGGCACTGAATCCGTCCCCAATACTGGCGACAACGAAGTTCACGAACACGTCATTTTAGCCGGTCAAGTCGGCTACTTAAAAAATGACATGATCCACGAGGATTACCGCGATTTATTTCACTGGATAGAACGGCACAACCGCTATTCTAATTGGGAAGCTCGTGTTTATTACAATATAATTGAAGGGCGCGACGACAGTGGTACTATTGGCGCTCACTTATTTGGAGATGCAGTGCAGCGGAAGCGTTTTCTCAAAAAAGTTTGGGTGCGGCTGCCTTTTAAACCAATGCTCAGATTTATTTTATTTTACTTCATTCAGCTCGGCTTTTTGGATGGGAAAGCTGGCTATATTTATGCAAGGTTATTGAGTCAATATGAGTATCAAATTAATGCAAAACTTTATGAATTGCGTTGTTGTGGCGGTCAGTTGAATGTGGCCGAACCTGAGCCTACTCTGTCGCCGCCAGTAGTTATCAGTCAGGAGACTGAAGTGAAATTGCCATAAGAGTATCTGTTAGTCCGCTTGGAGTGGACTTTGTTTGTGTAGACGCGGTTGAAACCGCCGGGTTTCGGTACAAAAGAAGTACAATTTATGGCAAAATAAGAATTACTCATTTAATCGATCGCCCTTATCCCAATGGCTATCGTTTGGCATTTACCCAGGAGCACCATTAACACTGGTACTTATTTACATAAGCACGAAAAAACAGGACAATTTTTGTCAGGATTGCTAAAGGCCCATCGCAGTAAAGCCAGCCCAGTAATGAGGTTCAGCAAAGGAAAACGGCTTGCGATTCAGTGTGCCATTCAGAGGAGCTTGATTGCGAGTTCGTTGGTTTGGGGACACTTACTCAAATGTTTGAGCGATTTCGGGTTTGAGGTCTTCTAAGACGGCTTCCAGCTTCTCTGATGTCAGATTCCGCAGCCATTGTTGTGCCTCATTGAGAGCAGTAACGGTTGACAAAGTTTTTATGTTTTCATAGAACCGAATCCGGTGATTCTTTTACGGTAGGCTTCTCCCAGATTATGTTGCGTTATTGCCCAATCTTGCTGGGGGGGTGACAAGATGGCTAAGAGCTAGACTGAATCTGACTTATAGCCCTCATCCCCCGTTGGTAAAAATAGC